>NZ_JBQYLP010000211.1:0-2023 GCF_052683555.1 Burkholderia sp. BC1 | reverse complement strand
CCATCTCGCCTGCAACTTCGGAAGTTGGTCCATTGATCAGCGTTTCCCTAAGCAGGCTGAACGTCGAAGTGTGCAGCAGCGTAGCGTGCGCTGCAGTTCCACACTTCGACGCCATCGCGGCTGAAGGTAGCCCACCCCTCCATGACTACCATCTCCGCGTGCGGAAAGACTTCACCATGCCCGTTCGCCGTGGCGGCATAGACCGTCCGCTCACGACACGTCGCCTGGTACTTTCCGTCGGGCAGCGTCGGCGACACCATGCTTAGCTGACAACTTCGCTTATTGCTCGATCAAGAAACGCTCGCGATTCTTTGCCTTGGCGATCCATGCGGGCGCGCGGCCCTTTCCGGTCCAGGTCGCACCGGACTTCGGATCGCGGTATTTCGGAATCCCTGCACTCTTTGCAGCAGAGTCACCATTCGCTCGCGCCATGCGCTTGCGGCCGAATACGTCCTGCTCGGTGAGGTCATATGCGGCTACCTTTGCACGCACGTCAGCAATTACTGCCTCGACCTCTTGCGCGCGGAGTGCTTCAGCCTCAGCCTCGAGTGCCTCAATTTGAGCCTTTACGTCTGTATAGGTACGCTTGTTCGCTGCCATTTTTCTACCTCCCTTGAATTCTGATGTTACGCAATTCGAGCCCACATATTAGACCCATTTCGGCATCCGATGTTTTCCCATGTGTCCGGGTTCGTCATGGTCGCGTTTCCCAAGTTATTCGATGCAAACGATAGTATTCCGACGAGCATCGATTTCGTTGCTTAAAACCGGATCGCATCAATTGGCACGTCGATCCCATGGTGCCTTAGAACAGCCTCACGGAAAGTGCGCCAATCCTCTGCGCCAGCGGGCTCGTGCGTGCAATACAAGCACTGGTCCGCACCTGCCAACTGCTCGGTCACGGTCCGATGTACATCAATGCCAAAACGCCTGCTGAATCGTCCTACACATGATCCGTCGTGAGCCGTGACCCACACGGTGTCGCCGGCTGTCGAGACATCGATACTGTAAAGCTGGTCCATTGGCGTCCAATATTCGGGAATCAGGTCAGTACTATCGAAATGTTCCATCCGACGAATGTTGCCCGTCCGTTCGCTTCAACTACGCCGTGGGGTAAGCCGTCATCAGAGATAAACCAGTCCCCCGCCTTCGCTTTGTTTCTGACCTTACCTTGTCGAAACGTCAGTCCGTCGTTATGAAGCACGACCATCAGGACTATCGAGCGAGATGTCCATCTGGTCTTCCTGTTCGAATGCCATATTCATTGATGCGGTGCTCACATCGCGCGCGAAAGTGTTTCTGGCAACCCGACTTTGAAGTTGGCCCTTCTTTTCGCAATCGTCACCCCTCGTTCGGTCATGTGGCCAACCTCGCAGGCCTGGTCCTCCAGTCCGTGCGAATGGTGTCGAATGTTGAACGATCCTCTATCTCATCGTTCCGTTCTTGCAGTGACGACGCCACATGCCTTTGCTCGCGCTCGCAAGCGCCGGGCGACCACAGTGAGGGTAGCGGATGGCAATTGCTCCGAGATTCATCATCCTGTCTCCTCCTACCGAACTTCTCGATACATTGCCGGGCCGCCGATGAGGCCAACGGCCGTCAGCTCATTTCGACCATAGTTACGCGATTCCTTTCGCACTTCGTACCCATCTTCATCCTGAGGGAGACGTTCAATATGTTCGGCTACCGTAGCGACCTCATCGCGTACTGCCACGAGGTCACGCATCACTAGGTCCGCAGGCAATTTGCGGAGACATTCAAGCAGTGTTGCCATGGTCTATCCTATGCCTTCTCAATATTGAAGTTCGCGGCAGCATATGCTGCATTGCAGGTCCAGACCTTGACACCGTCTCGATAAAAGTGAGCCCAACCTGCTTTCACCTTCACTCGCGCGTCCGGGAAAACTAGGCTATGGCCGTTCGCAGCTGCGGACAGCAGATTGCGCTCGCGACACGTCGCCATGTACTCGCCGTTAGGCAAAGCGTCCTTGTTCATGATTGCCCTTATTTCTTCGTTATTTTTT
>NZ_JBQYLP010000210.1:0-8452 GCF_052683555.1 Burkholderia sp. BC1 | reverse complement strand
CTCGCCTGCAACTTCGGAAGTTGGTCCATTGATCAGCGTTTCCCTAGCGCGCCGAGTGTGACACATTCCTGCCGGCTGAGGAAAGTTCCCGGCACAAACACTGTACATCTACACAGTATTCCATTGCGCGGGTAGACGCTACCCGTCGAACGGACGATGCCAGGAGGAACAGCGAGAGCGATACCAGTTTCGACGCCACCACCCAAAACCGCCCGCTTGCCATCCCCACGCCAAACCCTGTAGAATCGCCAGTTCTGCGGGCGTCGTATAATGGCCATTACCTCAGCTTCCCAAGCTGATGACGTGGGTTCGATTCCCATCGCCCGCTCCACTTTCCGGCTGCACTGCAGCCAGCGCGCAAGCCGCCTCGTCGAAGGCGGCTTTTTTGTACCATGTGCCGGTTCCGCCGGTCACCGCGCCCGAGCCCTCGCTCGCAACCGAGCCAATCTCTGTCACCGATGATGCACGACGATCCGAACGAAGCCGGCCTGCCGCCGCACGACGCTGCCCTGTCCGACGAAGCCGCCGACGGCACCGAAGTCAATCCGCTGCACCGCCGCCGCATCCGCAGCTTCGTCACGCGCGCCGGCCGCGTGTCCACCGGCCAGCGTCGCGCGCTCGACGAGCTCGGCCCGCGCTTCGTCGTCCCGTACGCCCCCGAAACGCCCGACTGGAACGCGATCTTCGGCCGCAGCGCGCCGCGCATTCTCGAAATCGGCTTCGGGATGGGCGCGTCGACGGCCGAAATCGCCGCGAATCGCCCGGGCGACGATTTCCTCGGCGTCGAAGTGCACGAACCGGGCGTCGGCGCGCTGCTGAAGCTGATCGGCGAACAGGATCTGTCGAACATCCGCATCATCCAGCACGACGCGGTCGAAGTGCTCGAACACATGCTCACGCCCGAAAGCCTCGACGGCGTGCACATCTTCTTCCCCGATCCGTGGCACAAGGCGCGGCACCACAAACGCCGTCTGATTCAGCCGCCGCTCGTCGCGCAACTGGCATCGCGCCTGAAACCGGGCGCGTACCTGCATTGCGCGACCGACTGGCAGAACTACGCGGAACAGATGCTCGAGGTGCTGAGCGCCGAGCCGACGCTCGAAAACACGGCCGACGGTTACGCGCCGCGCCCCGACTATCGGCCCGTCACGAAGTTCGAACGACGCGGGCTGCGGCTCGGTCACAGCGTGTGGGATCTCGTGTTCCGCAAGCGCGCGGGCTGAGCGATCGGCGCACGCGCTCGCCGACGGCCGACGCATACGTCGCGCCGGTGGCATCGACGGCAATGCGGCCACACCGGCAAACGCCCGTGTGGCCGTTTTCACGTCTTCCGCCGATACGCTTGCCGCGTCGCACGGAGTTCAGGGGCCGGTTGTCATAGCCGACCGGTAGTGCCGACCCGCCGAACCCATTAAGTAAAGCACGTGCCGGCCTTTCACAATCCGCCTAACGGCTGAGCTTGTGCCCCCGAGATACCATGCATATTTGCCTGCACACCGGTTCCCGGGCAGCCGGACACGCATGACGGGCTCGCCACACCCGTGCGCAGCCCCTGCCCCGAAAACATCAACGATTTATTGACGATCGCGGGCACCTTATGAATCAGCAAGGCGCAACGGTCGGAATCAAGACATCTCAATTCGAATAGCTTACCCCAGTCGAATATCTATCAGGAAATTCAGACGACCTTCCAGTAAAGACATTAGGATTCGAAATACGCAACATATCAATATTGCTTGCCAAGATAGACACGAATGCGCGTATATCGAGCCTCGGCGCTTCTGCTACCACGTTCAACGCGCGCGAATCCCCCATCACTGCTGCCAACGCATATCCTGCATAGACGCCTTCCGGACTACCTCCGTCTCTTCCTGCTTTAGCCGCCAGAATGTATCCGGTGAACGCCGAACCGCTAGCCATCACTGCATTTTGCGCGGCAACGATTCTTCTAGACCATTCACTGCCATCTCCGGACTTATTCATTTTATCGAGAATTTCACCGCTATCCTTGCTGTAAACTTCCCGCATCAAATAAAAATAACTAGCCTTCACGTTACCTTGTTCGACCAATTTCCCGAGCTCATCGATACTCATCTTATATCCAGTAACGACCTCTTCTGGCATCGGATAGCCGCTCTTCATCAGCCACTCGTACTGCTCTCGGCTATTAAACGCGATCGCATTTTGTCGGAAATTCTTGTAGAATTCGTCCATCACAAGCCTATCCGATCCGGGAAATGAACCCCTGAGCTCTTCGTCGTTACCAAAATCTTTCGACACATGCACATTAGGAAATTGGTATTTTTTTGGAGCTTCGTCCTCTGACGGCCTGCGCTCAACTGCGACGGAATTGAATGAATCGACCGAGGCGGACTTTGTTTGATGCCCCATAGCGGAGTTCTCGGTATTTTTATTTGGCGAATCAGGGCCGGCGCGAAGCCCGAAATAGAACACGCTCGCGATCACACACAGCACCAGAAAGATCCAAAACTTTTTCATAACTTCCCCCTACTCAATATTGCACAGACTTGCACCAGTGTACTTGCTCACCACACCGCGGAGAAATCCAAATAGCGCGCAATACCACTGATCGACCGCCTCCTGATATGGTTTATCTCCAAATTTACGGACAGCATCTGCGTACTTCTCTGCTATTTCGCCACACAAGCCAGAACCGTTGCAAATTTGCTTCATATCCCGCTCGAATAAATTGTCACATAGCGCCTTGCTGAGCTTGCTTCCATAACAAACGTCATGGTTGTTACATGCGTTGGTAAAATCGTACCCGAGCGGCGCATTAGGTATAACGTACTTCATCCAACCGCTCGCAGGACCACAACCGTTTTGCAAGACACCTGCGTTTGGGACAAAAGAAATGCCGGACGTGAAGGGTTGGTTTCTCGGAATAAAACTGTGAAGGCGGAAAACGCCGATATTAGGTGGATTTGAAAAGTCACAATTTTTCAAATCTCGTCTTAGCATCTGCGTGTATTGACACTGAAGCCTCGGACTATTAGGCACATTGGCCAATGCCCAGCTCGTAGGACCTTTTGATGGCGGCCCGATGTCCCCGGCAAAATCCATCACCGATCCATATGGCCTTGATCCGGTAACGTTAATAGCAGGCAGTACGCCTTGCGCCATTGCAGTCTCTGACAATGCAAGCGGAGATACAAATAGCAAAGTTGCGATTTTCCCCATTTGTGCGTCCATTGAAATTATGTTCACGCAATCCGACTGAAGCGTTCAGTCGTCTCCTCCCCTGCCCCGGACAGCTGTCTGGGGACGTAATCGCTCGTCTAGCCCTATTTACAAAACAACGCGGCAAAGCGAAACAGGAGTGGCTTTGGGATGCTAATGCGAATGAGAATCATTCGCAAGTAGACTGTGAGGCTTCCCCGACCTTGCCGTGGCAAGGGTACGTACGTAGAGCACGGTGCACTACCGGTGCGGGTCATCCTTGTCCGGCGTGCCGACGTACCAGAACCGATGTCGGCCAATCGGCACTGGTTGACGACTATAGCAACGTAGGTCTCCCAATCTGCAGGCCGTACGCGACCTCAGCTGACTGCCCGGCGCTGCGATCGGCTCCGAAACGAGACCACCAGCCATTACCGCTCCATGCACAACCCGCTTTTGTCCGCATCAAAAACAAAACGGCCCGACCGGCATCTGCCGATCGGGCCGTTTTCACATCCGCGCCCTACTCCCCCGAACGCCGATCACGCCCAGTTCAACCACCCGCTATAACCGACGAGCAGCACGAACAACCCGAACACGATCCGATACCACGCGAACACCGTGAAGTCGTGCGTCGCGACGTAGCGCAGCAGCCAGCGCACGCAGACGAACGCACTGACGAAGGCCGACACGAGCCCGAGCACGAACAACCCGAGCGCGTCGACGGTGAACGCGTGCCAGTCCTTCACGGTTTCATAGAGCGTCGCGCCGAAGATGATCGGAATCGCGAGGAAGAACGAAAACTCGGTCGCGGCGCGACGCTCGAGGCCGAACAGCATCCCGCCGATGATCGTCGAGCCCGAGCGCGACATGCCGGGAATCAGCGCAAAGCACTGCGCGACACCGACTTTCAACGCATCCAGCGGCGTCAACTCGTCGATCGACTGCACGCGCGGCGGCTCGCGGCGCTCGCGCTGCCGCGCTTCGGCCCACAGAATGATCGCGCCGCCGACGACGAGCGCGAACGCGACCGGCACCGGCGAGAACAGCACGGCCTTGATCTTTTTCTCGAGCAGCAGCCCGAGCGCAATCGCCGGAATCGTCGCGATGACGACGTTCAGCGCGAAACGCCGCGCGTCGGGCCGGCTCGGCAGCCCGGTCACCACCGACGCGATCCGCTGCCGATACTCCCAGCACACGGCGAGAATCGCGCCGAACTGAATCACGACGTCGAACGTTTTCGCATGCGCGTCGTTGAAATTGAGGAAACTGCCGGCGACGATCAGGTGGCCGGTGCTCGATACCGGCAGGAATTCCGTCAGCCCCTCGACGACGCCGAGGATCAATGCCTTGCAGATCAGGATCCAGTCCATCCGTGGCCCAACTCCGAAGTGATCGAAAGAAAGGGCCACGCAGTCGTCGCGGCCCGCCCGGCCGCGCGATGCGACGTCACTTCTCGACGATCGCCACGCGTATGCCGTTTGTAAGAATCGTAATTGTACCGGGTTCGTAATTTACGCCGCCAAATTGCAGTTGCTCGGGCTTGAACGTGTAGATCGGATAGTTCGTGAGCAGCTGCGTCGCGAGCAGGCCGGCGGCCGCGCCGACCTGTTGCGTGTACATCTGCGCGTCGCCGTCGAGCACGAGGTTGTCGACGGCCGGCGCCCTGAGCACGACCGAGCGGCTCGGCGCATCGTACGCGAGCTGCCCCGACACCGTGAAGCGGCCGCTGACGGGCATGCGCAGGAACGGACTCTCGAAATGCGCGTCGAGCTGCACGGCGATGCGATTCTGATCGGGCAGCAGGCTGACGGCCGGATTCGCGAGCGAGACGTCGACGACCTGCGCGACGGTCTTCCGATACGGAAACTTGCGCGCGACGGCCTTTTGCACGTCGCCGCGCGAGAACGTGTAGTGATCGGGGATGAACGGGAACGTCGACGCGCACGCGACGAGCGACACCGACACGCCGACGGCGGCGGCGCACGCAGCAAGAAAACGGCGCCGGCCGGGCGCGCGGGATGCGGTCATGCTGAAGCTCTCCTGTTCCTGTAACGGACGAATCCGGCGCTGCGCTCGGCACGCTCCGATGCGCACGACGCCGACGCGAATTAGTGCAGCAGCACCGCACGCGGGTTCCATGCGCCGGACCGCCGCAGTCCCACGCCGCCAACGCAGCGCCGACGCCTAACCGCGCACGCTAGCGCCGCACGCTGCCACCGGGACAAGCGGCCACAGGCTGCGTCGCGGCTTCGAGCTGCGTGAGCCATGCGAGCGCCTCATCGCGCGATGCGCCGCACATCTCGGCCGACGGCTGCAGCCCCGAACAGCACGCGGGTCGCTCCGGGCTGCCGAAGATCCGGCAACGCAGATCGTCGCCGAGCTGCACGCAGCGCACGCCGGCCGGCTTGCCGTCCGGCATGCCCGGAATCGGGCTGGAAATCGACGGCGCGATGCAGCACGCGCCGCATCCTTCGCGACAGGCGTGCGGCGGTAAAACATCGGCGGGCGCCGGGCGAACGGCAGTTTCGGCAGGCACTCGGCTCTCCGGCAAGCAACAAAAAAAATCGGTGCGGCAACCGGACGCGTCGTCCGATCGTGCAGCCCGCATTGTGCCACTGCCGCTGCGACGTTATTACACAATGCAGCCCAATCGCGCATTTATATACTCGAAAGCATCTAAAAAGCGCGAGACCGCCATGACTTCCGGTTCTGCCGACACGCTGTTCCGTCCCGACCTGCTCGCGAAATACGGCGCGAACGGGCCGCGCTACACGTCCTACCCCACCGCGCTGCAGTTCCGCGACGACTTCCCGCATAGCGACTACGTGCGCGCGGCGAGCGATCCGGGCGCGTCGTCGAGCGAGCTGTCGCTGTACTTCCACATCCCGTTCTGCAACACGGCCTGCTTCTACTGCGGCTGCAACCGGATCGCGACGAACAACCATCGACGCGCGCGCCCGTATCTCGATCAACTGAAACGCGAAATCGCGCTACAAGCGACGCTGTTCGATCGGTCGCGCCCGGTCACGCAACTGCATTGGGGCGGCGGCACGCCGACGTTCCTGTCCGACGACGAAACGGCCGAGCTGATGGCCGCGACGCGCGAGCACTTCCTGCTCGCGCCCGACGCGGATGCCGAATACTCGATCGAAATCGACCCGCGCACGGTCACGCCGGCCACGCTCGTCCATCTGCGCACGATCGGCTTCAACCGGCTGAGCCTCGGCGTGCAGGATTTCGATCCGGACGTGCAGCGCGCGATCAACCGGATCCAGCCGCTCGCGATGACGGCCGACGTGATGGCCGCCGCGCGCGCGACGGGCTTCCATTCGATCAGCGTCGACCTGATCTACGGGCTGCCGCACCAGACGGTCGCCGCGTTCGCGCGCACGCTCGAGACGATCATCGAGCTCGCCCCGGACCGGCTGTCGGTGTTCGGCTACGCGCACATGCCGCATCTGTTCAAGATGCAGCGCCGGATCGACGACGCGACGCTGCCGCCGCCCGAAACGCGCATCGCGCTGCTCGGTCTCGCGATCGACATGCTGACGTCGGCCGGCTACGTCTACATCGGGATGGACCACTTCGCACGACCCTCCGACGAACTCGTGCGCGCGCAGCGCAACGGCACGCTGCAGCGCAATTTCCAGGGCTACAGTACGCGCGCCGATACGGACCTGATCGGGATCGGCGTGTCGTCGATCGGCAAGGTCGGCGACGTCTACGCGCAGAACGCCAAGGATCTGCCGGCCTACGGCGCGGCGCTCGAGGCGGGACGCCTGCCGATCGCGCGCGGCGTGCGGCTGACCGCCGACGACCGCCTGCGCCGCGACGTCATCGCTCAGCTGATGTGCAATCTCGAGCTACCGTTCTCGCCGATCGAAGCCGCGCACGGAATCCGCTTCGCCGATCGTTTCGCGCGCGAGCTCGACGCGCTGCGCCCGTTCGAGCGCGATGGGCTGCTGACGATCGCACGCGACCGGCTGACGATCCACCCGCCGGGCCGGATGGTCGTGCGCAACATCGCGATGGCGTTCGACGCGTATCTCGGCCGCACGCCGGCGCAGCGCTACTCGCGCACGGTCTGAGCCGCCGCGCGGCGCAGGCGGCCGGCGCGCGGGCGGCGGGTTTGATAAAGTACGGAGCTTACGCCCCGCCACACGCCCACGATGCGCACCACCAAAGCGACCCACGCGGTCGAACGCCTGAAAGCCCGCTCCGGCAATCCGCAGTACGCGGCCGTCGCGATGCCGGGCGGCCTGTTCTATCTCGTCGACCGCTCGGGCGGCACGGCCGAGAAGCGCTGCGACCCGCTGCCGCTCGACGAATTCGTCAAGTTCGTCGATGAACTTGGCCCCAAAAAACCGCGCAAGGTCAGCAAGCTCGACCTCGCGTTCGAGGCGCAGATCAACAAGCGGAAAGGATAAGGTTCGTTGCAGGGCGCCTGAAGGCTTGCGGGGCGCCCTGTTTGGTACAATCACGAAGTTTTTCTATCCTCGCTGATAGCCGCCAGGCTGCATGACCACACCATGAATATCGAAAAAGCGCGTTTCAACATGATCGAACAGCAGATCCGGCCGTGGGACGTGCTGGATCTGGATGTCCTGGGCCTGCTGTCGATCGTCAAGCGTGAGAATTTCGTTCCGGCCGAATACCGCGATCTCGCGTTCGCCGATCTCGAACTGCCGCTGCCCGGCGGCCGCAAGATGCTGTTCCCGCGCGTCGAAGCGCGCGTGCTGCAGGAACTGGCCGTCAAGAAACACGAGAACGTGCTCGTGATCGGCGCGGGCTCCGGCTACCTGACCGCACTGATCGCGCACCGCGCGCTCCACGTGACGGCCGTCGAGATCGACCCGACGATCGCGAAGTTCGCGGCCGACAACCTGCGCGAGAACGCCGTGACGAACGCGGAAGTCGTGCTCGGCGACGGGTCGCTCGGCTGGCCCGACAAGGCGCCGTACGACGTGATCTGCGTCGCGGGCGGCCTGCCGGTCGTGCCGCAGCAGATGCTCGAACAGCTGAAGATCGGCGGCCGCCTGTCGGCGTTCGTCGGCGGCCGTCCGGTGATGAAGGCGCAGGTGATCACGCGCATCGACGAGAAGCAGTATCGCGTCGCGGACGTGTTCGAAACCTACGTCGACCACCTCGTCAACGCGATGGAACCGTCGCGCTTCAAGTTCTGAGCGGCGGAGCCACCATGCAGATCCTGACGCCCGCGATGCTCGCGGAATGGCTTCGCGATCCGGCGCGCCCCGCGCCGGTCTTTTTT
>NZ_JBQYLP010000209.1:0-27369 GCF_052683555.1 Burkholderia sp. BC1 | reverse complement strand
TCTCGCCTGCAACTTCGGAAGTTGGTCCATTGATCAGCGTTTCCCTAGCGCTCCATGCAATCGTTTCTTGCGTTGACGGTCGACCGCCGGGGTAGGTCGACCGATCAGTTCATCCCCGGGGCGCCGTACACGTGGGCGAGCCGAAGCCGCAATCGCGCCGGCTTTACCTTCCCAAAAGATAAATAAGGCCTGCATCTGGACCGTTTTATGACCAACCAACAAACGAACTCCGACACAGCAGTGTCGGCCCGCGCTAAAGCCCAGCCTCAAAATTTCGACATGGTGATCCAGGGCGGGATGCTAGACGCACTGGGCATCAACATGTACTCGACCTTGGCTAAAAGCATGGTCGAATTCGTCGCAAACGCGTATGACGGGGAGGCGACGTTTGTCGACGTGACGATCCCGTTCGATCGTATCGCAGCGGCGCGTAACGCAGTCCGGGCTCAGGCAAAAGATGCCGTCGCGAACGGGACGATGGATCCGTTTACGGTTTTGCTATTGCCGCTGCCCGACGACATCCAGATTGTCATCACGGATGACGGGCACGGGATGGACCCCGAAGATGTGCGCGGTAAGTTCCTTCCTGTGAACCGAAAGCGACGGCTCGACGGAGACGGCAAAGAGAAAAATCTGCACTCGGAAAACCGACGCAGAAAGGTCATGGGACGCAAGGGCCTCGGGAAACTCGCGGGTTTTGGGGTTGCCGAAAAGGTAACGGTGAAGACGAAGCGCGCCGAGGATGAATTCTGGACTGTCTTCGAGATGGATTATGCTGAACTCAGCAGCGCCCCTAATCTCGGCAGCGTCAAAATCCCGGCAACCTATCCGCACGGCGTAATTGGCGAGAAGGGAACCATTATTACCCTTTCCCGACTTCGATGCGATGCGTTGAAGCGCGGCAGCGACGACCTTCAGCACACGCTACACCAAAATTTCTTCGGGGTTCGCGTTGAGGATTTTTCTATAAAGGTGAATGGAAAACCGCTTGATACGCCTTCGATAGAGTACGATTTCATATATCCACCTGAAGAAAATCGCACGCACGATGGTTTCGCCCGAGACGAAGTAAAGGTAGACGATGTCGGATCGCTTCAATTCGATTACGTAGTGAAATTCCGCAAGGCCGGGGACAGCCTCAGAAGCGACCAGCGAGGAGCTCGCATTTATTGTCACAATCGGCTCGCCGCTGGCCCTTCGCTCTTTCGACTGCCGTCCGGCGTTCATAACTATCACGGCCAGGACTACATGGAGTGCATCGTCCAAGCGGACATCCTCGACGAATTGGGAATTGACCTAGTAAGTACTGACCGCACCCAACTGAAGGGCGAAAGCGAACTTGTTATCGCATTCATCGATCGAATAACCGATATCCTTCGGTTAGCATTGAACGCGCATTACAAGCACAAGGACCAAGCAGTCGAACAGCAGATAAAGACGCAGAAGAGTAACTGGCTGCGCATTATCGAGCGGATGGACAAGAAAACCAGAGAGCCCGCTCGAAAGCTATTGAAGACGCTCGGCACCCAGTTTGGTGTCGGCTCGAAAGAGTTCGAGGAAATCGCCCCTCTTGTCATGGATACCATGAATGCCGGGGAGGTCTTGGTCCGGCTGATCGAAATCGGCACCAATCCGGCCGATCTGCCGGCGATCGCGGATGCGTTGCGCGATCTGGCAGAAGTCGAGAAGAGCCAGGCACTTACCATCTTTCGGGGTCGGCGCGAAGCAATCAATGCACTCCGACAGCTCGCCGATCGAGGCGAAGAAGAGTGGAGAAAGAAACAGTTCGAAGCAGAACTGCACTCCCTCCTAAAGAAATATCCGTGGCTGATTCGCCAGGAGTTTTCTCGGCACGTCACATCGGACGAGACCCTGGAGAAAACGTGCTCAGAACTCGCGAAGGAGCTCGAAGTCGACCATTTCTCGGTGGATAATCCGAAAAAACCGGATCTGCGGCCGGACCTCGTTTTCCTAATGAACGATCCGCAGGTGCATGAGGTATGCGTCGTGGAACTGAAATCGCCATCGATACCGCTTGAAATCGGCCATCTCACGCAACTTCAAGGATATATCTCTGACGTCGAAGCCTGGCTCAATCGAAAATTTAATCATCCCATTGCGGTAACCGGTTATCTGATTGGCACCCGCGAAAAGCCTGAAAAGCGCACTCGCGACGCGCAAACACTGGAGAATCAAATCAGCAAAGCAGGCCCGAACACTGAGTGGAAGGTCTACGATTTGCGTGAACTTATCCGAAATACTGAGATGGCTCACGCCGAGATCATCGGGGCGTTGGAGAAGGATCTTGGGGAAGATCACATACTGCTGGCGCAACGAACACCGCCAGGACAGCCATCGCCCGTGGCGGCGAACGATGGTAGCGCGGCAGGAGCAGCACCGGACTCGACGGCGCCCCTGACAACGGCGCCTGAGACTGAGATCAAAACAGCGTCGAAATAGCTTTAGCGACGGCAGCGGCAAGCGGTATCGGCACACCGTTGCCGATCTGCCGCGCAATGGATGACCGATCACCGACGAAGGTCCAGTGGTCGGGAACGCCTTGCAGGCGGGCTCCCTCGCGAAGCGAGATCACCCGATCCGCCAAAGGATGGATGTAGCGGCCCTTAGATGCGTTCTGGAATGCACAGCGGATGGTGTTTGCGGGCTTGTCATACTCCATACGCCCCCAGACATCGACGGCCTGCGCGCCCATTCTCGCCCACGAAGGTGGGCACAAGTCCGGTGCCGCGCGCAGGATATCGCGCTTATCCCCGCCGGGTGGAATTACCGTGAAACGCTGCGCGGCAATTTCGGAGGGAGCGGGTGCGACGTGCATTCCTTCCTCGTCCACCTCGATCGGAATATCCTGAAACGCCTCTCTGACCGTTACGGGGCGCTTGACCGTTTTCTTCGGTTGAGCGGGTAAACCGATCTTCGAGAGGATGCCAAATCCACGGACCCTTCGTTGCGGTGCCCCGAAGTCTGCAGCATCGAGAACCCAACTGGTAGATTCGAATCCCTGGCGCGATAGGCGACGCTTGATCGTCTCCCAATAGGACGACCGCAAAAATTGCGGCACGTTCTCGATAACGACAACGTCGGCGCCGGAGTGCCGTGCCCAATCGACAACGCAAAGCGACAGGCGATTGCGCTCGTCGTGGACCTGCCGTTTTCCCAGACTGCTGAATCCCTGACACGGGGGGCCCGCGACGATCACGTCACAGGCGATGTCCTTTCGGACCTTCTGGACGTCCCATTCGATCGCAACATTTGCGACATTTCGGTTAAACGACTGGACAGCTCGAGGATCCGCTTCGGCCGCCAGCACTGTGCCGAAGCCATGCCGGCGAAAGCCCTCGCTCATCAGCCCAGCACCCGAGAACAGCTCGACCGTTTTGATCTTTGCTTTTCGCTTCATCTTTGTTGTGAAAACCGGTTCAAGCGCGTTGATAAGCAGCATGCCCCTAGCACGCCTAGATGCCGGTAGCCCCCAAATGCCGTTACGTCTTTGTGCGCGCAGATTCTAGCGCACCGCCCGGTCAACGCGAAGGTCAGCCATCAAGCCAGCTATCGCGGCGCAACGTTCCGAGTTCCACTAGCATCACTGCCGCATGTTCACAGCTCGTCGCCCTGTTCGAGAAATCGCCTTATCGTGCGTTGCAAATCGTCTCCAGCCTTCAACTCACACTCCCAAATGACTAGAACCCGCCATCCGGACTTTCGCAGCTCACTAATGACCCTTTGATCTCTCTCGGCATTTCGCTTCAGCTTTGCTGCCCAGAAATCGACGTTGCTCGCGGGCGGGCGTCCTCGAAGGCATGAATGACCGTGCCAAAAGCACCCATGCACAAAGATAACTGCGCGACGCCCCCGAAAGACCATGTCCGGCCGCCCCGGCAGGTCACGGGCATGCAGCCTGTAGCGGTACCCCATCCCATAGACCAAGCGACGAACCACCATCTCCGGCGCTGTGTCGGCTCGCCTCACGCGCCTCATGAGCGCACTACGTCTGTCCGCGCTTAGCCTATCCATTTGTTGACTCGTGCCTCAATCGAAGAGCACCCTGCACTGCACGTAGAGTCAATCGACGACCGGCATTCCGCCCGCCTACGACGTCGGCATCTTCCAGTCCCGATATTCCATTGTCAACGTCGTCCGATCGGCCGCCGCTGCTCCGACGCCACTCCCACCGCCCGCGAAGACATATCAGTCAAGTTTCTTCGCTAGATCTTCCGCTCGGGGGTGGTAATAGCGCTTCAGCATTCGCAAATCGCGATGCCCCGTCACGGCCGACAGCTCGAGCACGTTGGAGAGCTTGTCAGCTAGCCGCGACGCCGCCTCATGACGGGTATCGTGGAAATGCAAGTCACTGAGAAACCCTAGGAGAGGCTTCTTTCCGGCTTCCTTGCAATCTGCGGCGTATTGCTGCTGTGCTCTCTCGATCGCCCGCGTGAACCCCTTCCGCAGCGCCATCGCGGTCGTTGCAAAGACCGGGCCGACGACGCGTTCGCCAGTTTTGTCGGCGATATACGACGGTAGCGCCTTCAAGATGTGGGTCGCCCGTGTCGAAAGCGGCACCGTACGCGCGTCCCCATTTTTTGTATCGGGCAGGTAAGCGGTGCGTCGCTCAAGGTCGACGTTTTCCCATTGCAGGGATAGCAGCTCACCGCGTCGCATTGCCGTTTCGAGAGCAAGCTCGACGAGCGGCAGCAGCCAGGGGTTCCGCGCGCCTTTGCTGAAGGTGCCATCCTCCCGTCGTTCACCGCCGGTCAGCGCAGCCATCAAGTAGCGTTCTTCGTCAGACGACAGCCGGCGATCCCGCGAGCGCGCCTTTTCGGGTCGCTTGACATACGGGACAGGGTTCTCGACGTGAATCCCCCACTCTCGCCGAGCATGATTCAGCACCGTCGAAAGTACGTCGATCTCCCGGTTGACCGTTGCACCGGTCACTTCCTGGAGCCGGCGATCGCGCCACTTCGCGAGTGCGGCGCTCGTGACGGCGGACATCTTCAGGCCCACGAGCGCCTTGTCACGCAACAGCACGTCGATCTTCACGGACTCGATCGCTGCCGATTTCTTTTGCGGCGTAACATCCTTCTGATACCGGCGGAGCACTTCCGCAAGCGTGTTCTTCTCTGCCTCACGACGATCGACGAACCCCGAGGTCTCCAGCTCTCGCTCGACGGTCCGGACCCACTTCTCGGCATCCTCTTTGTACATGAATGTGCGTGATTGCTGCGGGAACCCCTTCCGCCGCACCTTTGCCTGCCATTGCAGATCGCCTCGCTTAGTAATCGTGCCCATCCACCGTTGTCCCAAATTTGTCCCAACAAATACTACGATGGCGACAAAACCCCCGTCAAACCGTCTTTTGACTGACGCGTTCGGGACGTAGAGGCCGGAGGTTCGAATCCTCTCACCCCGACCAGATTTGTAAAAACCGTGCACCATGTGCACGGTTTTTTTTCGTCCGTACGCGCGGCGCCCTTGCCGCAGCGGCGTGCCGCATCGGTACGGCCGCCTCTGCTATATTCGCTCCATCCCTGTCCTTCACAGCCCTTTCCACGCGTGGACCAAATTCCCTTATGGGCGCAAATCGGCGCCGTCTTCCTGCTTCTCCTCTGTTCCAGCTTCTTTTCCATCTCCGAGACCGCCATGATGGCGCTCAATCGCCATCGGCTGAAGCATCTCGTCGGCCAGGGCGCGCTCGGCGCGAAAGCGACGCAAGGCCTGCTCACGCGCACCGACCTGCTGCTCAGCGTGATCCTGATCGGCAACAACCTGTTCAACACGATCATCCCCGTCCTCACGACCTCGATCGCGCTTCATACCTTCGGCCGTAACAATCTCGCGCTCTCGATCGCGACCGGCATCGTCGCGTTCCTGATCATCGTGTTCGCGGAGATCGCGCCGAAGATCGTCGGCGCGACGTTTCCGGAGCGCATCGCGCTGCCCGCGAGCCTCGTGATCGCGCCGCTGATGCGCGTGTTCAAGCCGGTCGTCTGGTTCGTCAACGCGCTCGCGAACGGCGTGCTCTGGGCGCTGCGCATCAACACGAAGAAAGGTCGCGATCAGCGGATGTCGGCCGACGAACTGCGTGCCATCGTGCTCGAGTCGAGCAGCTTCATGCCGACCAAGCACCGCAGCATCCTGCTCAACCTGTTCGATCTCGAGAACATCACCGTCGACGACGTCATGGTGCCGCGCCGCCAGATCGAGTCGCTCAACTTCCATGCGCCGCTCGACGACATCCTGCATCAGCTCGAGACCTGCTATCACAACCGGCTGGTGGTCTACGAGGGCGACATCGACAAGGTGCTCGGCGTGCTGCACGTGCGCAAGACGCTGACCGCGCTGCATAACCAGGATTTCGATCGCGAAACGCTGCGCGAACTGCTCGCGGAACCGTATTACGTGCCGTCGGGTACGCCGGTCGTCCAGCAGCTGCAGTATTTCCAGGAAAGCCGGCAGCGCACCGCGCTCGTCGTCAACGAATACGGCGAACTCGAAGGCCTCGTCACGCCCGAAGACATCATCGAGGAACTGATCGGCGAGTTCACGACGTCGATGCCGCGCAGCGAGCGCGCGGGCGGCTGGGATGAAAACGGCGAATGCATCGTCGCGGCCAGCATGCCGCTGCGCGAGCTGAATCGCTGGCTGCACCTGAAGCTGCCGACCGACGGCCCGAAGACGCTCAACGGCCTGATTCTCGAAATCCTCGAGGAAATTCCGGAAGACGACGTCTGCCTGAAGATCGGCGACGTGATGCTCGAAGTCATGCGCAGCGACGATCAGGCGGTGCGCACGGTGAAGCTGTTCCGGCCGCGCGGTGCCGGATCGCGCGCGAAGGGCGGCGTCCGGCGCTAACGCGTTCGCATTCGTTCGCGCGGCGCGCGGCGCCCCGCCCCGCGCGCCGCTGCGATGCCCGAGAAGAACGGGTTTCACCGTCACGCCAACCTCCCCGCTAACGCCGCACGCCCGTCATGGGCGCGGCCACGCCTGACCGAACGGCCGACTACCGGTGCCTGCCGTGCCGCGCGATCCTGTACGCGTCACGATCAACGGCGGCCGACGCGCCGGCTCACATGAACTTTCCCGCTTCCCGCGCGGCGCCGCGTGCGCCTGCGCCCTCCGACGCAGCGGCCGCTGCGCCCCGCTCGCTCGATGCGACGCAGCTCGACGATGCACCCGCGGTGCGGCTGCTCACCGACACGCTGCATGCGGCGCATGCACGCGATGCCTCAGACATTCATGTCGAGCCGTTCGAAGGCGGCTGGCGCATCCGGCTGCGCATCGACGGCGTGCTGCACGAACATGGGCGGCCGCCCGTTCACCTGCGCGACGCCCTTGTCACGCGCATCAAGGTGCTCGCGCGCATGGACATCGCCGAGCGCCGGCTTCCGCAGGACGGCCGGCTGCGGATTACGCTCGGCGGCAGCACGCGCGGCGACTACCGCGTGAGCTCGCTGCCGACGCTGTTCGGAGAAAAGCTCGTGCTGCGCCGGCTCGAAACGCTGCCGCCCGATCTCACGCTTGCCGCGCTAGGCTTCGATGCGCAGCAGGCGCGCGCGATGGAAGCGGCGATCCGCGCACCGCACGGCCTCGTGCTCGTCACGGGCCCGACCGGCAGCGGCAAGACGCTGTCGCTGTACTGCGCGCTGCAGATGCTCGATCGCGATGCCCACAACGTCTGCACGGTCGAAGATCCGGCCGAAATCCAGCTCGACGGCATCAATCAGGTCGGCGTCGCGGAAAAAGCCGGCCTCACGTTTGCGACCGCGCTGCGCGCGCTGCTGCGGCAGGATCCGGACGTGATCATGGTCGGCGAGATCCGCGATGCCGAAACGGCCGACGTCGCGATCAAGGCCGCGCAGACCGGCCATCTCGTGCTGTCGACGCTGCATACGAACGACGCGCCGGCCGCGATCGCACGGCTGCTCGACATCGGCGTCGCGCCGTACAACCTCGCGGCCGCGCTGCGCCTCGTCACGGCGCAACGGCTCGTCAGGCGGCTGTGCGTCGGCTGCCGCGAGCCGTCGGACGCGCCAGCCGCGCTGCTGCGTGACGCCGGCTGCGACGCGCCCGCGCTCGAATCGGGATGGCGCCCGTTCGTCGCGCGCGGCTGCGCCGCATGTCATGGCATCGGCTATCGCGGCCGCATCGGCCTCCATCAGACGATGCCGGTGTCGTCGCGGCTCGCCGAATGTATCGTCGCGCGTGCGAGCGTCGGCGAACTCGCGCGATGCGCGGCGGCGGAAGGCGTTCGCACCTTGCGTGACGCGGCGCTCGCGCGCGTTCGAGACGGCACGACGAGCGTCGCGGAAGCGCTCGCCGCCACGCCGGACACATGACCATGCGCGCACCGCCTCGCGAGACGCGTTTCGCCTGGCGCGGCCGTCGCCGCGATGGCACGCCGCGCAGCGGCACCGTCATCGCGTTCGACGCCGCCGCAGCGCGCGCCGCGCTCGCGCGCGACGGCATCGCGGTGCTGTCGCTCGACGCGCGCGGGCCCGCAAAGTCGCCGACGGCGCGTGCCCGCGACGTCACGCGCTTCACCCGTCAGCTCGCGAGCCTGCTGCAGGCCGGTCTGCCGCTCGCGCCGGCGCTCGACATGCTGTCGCGCACGCGCACGCACGGCGGCCTGCCGCGCATCGCCGCCGGCCTCGCGCGCGAAATCGTCGACGGGCAACGCTTCGCGGCCGCGCTCGCGCTGTACCCGTCGCAGTTCGGCACGCTGTATCGGCAGCTGATCGAGGTCGGCGAAGCATCGAGCGCGCTCGGCACGGTGCTGATGCGCATCGCCGAGCATCGCGAACGCGCGGACGCGCAATGGCGCAAGCTGCGCGCGGCGCTCGCCTATCCGGCCGTCGTGATCCTGTTTGCGCTCGCGATCGCGGCCGCGCTTATGGTGTGGGTCGTGCCGACCTTCCGGCAGATCTTCGACGGTTTCGGCACCGCGCTACCGGCGCCGACGCGTGCGCTGCTCGCGCTCTCATCCGCGCTGTCGGCATCGGGCGGCGCGCTGGCCGCCGGCGCAGCCGCAGCCGCGCTCGTTGCGCAACACGCGCTGCGGCGCTCGCCGACGCTGCGATACGCGCTCGCGCGGCAGGCGTTGCGCGCGCCGCTCATCGGCGACACGCTGACGCGATACGCGGCCGCGCGCTGGTGCCGCTCGCTCGCGACGTTGCTCGGCGCCGGCGTGCCGCTCGCCGACGCGTTCGCGACGCTCGAGCGAACGGCCGGCCACCCCGTGTTCGAACGGGCGAGCACGCAGATCGCCGCGCGCGTGCTGCGCGGCGCGCGCTTGGCCGACGCGATGCAGGCGAGCGGCTGCTTCCCCGACGACATCGTGCAGCCGATCGCCGTCGCCGAAGAAACCGGCGCGCTCGACACGATGCTCGCCGACATCGCGACGCTGTCCGAACATCAGCTCGATGCGCGCATCGACACGCTTGCCGCACTCGGCGAACCGCTGATCGTGATCGTTCTCGGCGCGCTCGTCGGCGGCCTCGTGATCGCGATGTATCTGCCGATCCTTCAGCTCGGCAACGTGGTGTAGCATCGCAGCGCACTATCGCCCTTTTTGTCGGAACCCCTCAGCAACATGACGCCCGCGCCCCTGTACGCCGCCTCTTCTGCGCCCGAGAGCACGCTGCTCGCCCTGGCGATGCTGCCGCCTGCCGTGCAGTACGCGTTCGCAGTCGTGCTCGGCCTCTGCGTCGGCAGCTTCGTCAACGTGGTCGTGCACCGGTTGCCGGTGATGATGGAGCGCGCGTGGCAGCGCGAGATTGCCGACGCAACCGGCAATGCAGCGGCCGCGCCCGACGACGGTTATCCGCTGCGCTACGACCTCTGCCGTCCCCGCAGCGCCTGCCCGCATTGCGGCCACGTGCTGCGCGCGTGGGAAAACATCCCGCTCGTCAGCTATCTGCTGCTGCGCGGGCGCTGCAGGCAGTGCAGCCATCCGATCGGCGCGCGCTATCCGCTTGTCGAGCTCGCCGGCGGCCTGCTCGCGGCCGGCTCGCTTGCGGCCTTCGGGATGACGGGCACCGCGCTGGCCGCGTTCGGCCTGTGCGCGGCGCTGCTCGCGATGAGCGCGATCGACATGCGCACCGGCTACCTGCCCGACTCGATGACGCTGCCGCTCTTGTGGGCCGGCCTCGCGCTGAACCTCGGCGGCACGTTCGCGTCGCTGCGTTCGGCGGTGATCGGCGCGATGGCCGGCTATCTGTTCCTGTGGTCGATCTACTGGCTGTTCAAATGGCTGCGCGGCATCGAGGGCATCGGCTTTGGCGACCTGAAACTGCTCGCGGCGCTCGGCGCGTGGCTCGGCTGGGCCGCGCTGCCGCAAGTCGTGCTGTTCGCAGCCGTGACCGGCGCGCTCGTCGGGCTCGTCGCGACCTGGCGCGGCCGCATGCGTTTCGAGGAGCCGATTCCGTTCGGCCCGTTCCTTGCGGCCGGCGGTGCGGCGACGCTGTTTTTCGGTACCCCTTTTTATTCCGCGCTCGGAGGCTGACACATGTTTTCAGTGGGACTCACCGGCGGTATCGGCAGCGGCAAGACGACCGTCGCCGATCTGTTCGCCGCGCGCGGTGCGTCGATCGTCGATACCGACGTGATCGCGCACCGTATTACCGCGCCGGGCGGTCTCGCGATGCGCGAGATCGAGCGTACGTTCGGGCCGGATTTCGTCGCCACCGACGGCTCGCTCGATCGCGCGAAGATGCGCGCGCTCGTCTTCAGCGACGACGCCGCGCGCCGCCGCCTGGAGGCGATCACGCATCCGCTGATCCGCGCGGAAACCGATCGCGAAGCGCGCGAAGCGCAAGGCGCGTACGTGATCTACGTCGTGCCGCTGCTCGTCGAATCGGGCAACTGGAAGGCGCGTGCCGACCGGATACTCGTCGTCGACTGTCCGGTCGAGACCCAGATTGCGCGCGTGATGCGGCGCAACGATTTCACGCGCGAGCAGGTCGAAGCCATCATCGCGCGGCAGGCGACGCGCGAGGCGCGTCTTGCCGCGGCCGACGACGTGATCGTCAACGACGCGGCGACACCGGCGGCACTCGCCGCGCAGGTCGATGCACTGCACCAAGGCTATCTGCAGCACGCGGCAACGATGCGCTGAACGCGCGCACTCGTGATGGCGCACGAAATTGGCGCGTTGCTAGGGTAGAGTGTGAGCATTAGAATGTCCTGCATTGTTTCCATCCCTATCCGAGAGGCGAGCGCGCTTGATCCTTTACGAGTATCCGTTCAATGAGCGAATTCGCACGCTGCTGCGCCTCGAAGACTTGTTCGAGCGCTTCGCGTTCTTTTTGGCTCAAGAGGACCCGCGGGAACATCACGTCGCGCTGACGACGCTGTTCGAAATCGCCGAGGTGACGGGCCGCGCGGACCTGAAATCGGATCTGATGAAGGAGCTCGAACGTCAGCGCCAGACGCTCGCGCCGTTTCGCGGCAATCCCGGCATCGAACAGAATGCGCTCGAAGCCGTGCTCGGCGAGATCGAGCAGACGCTCGCCAATCTCGCGCAAATGCAGGGCAAGACGGGCCAGCATCTGGTCGACAACGAGTGGCTCGCGAGCATTCGCAGCCGCGCGGTGATCCCCGGCGGCACCTGCAAATTCGACCTGCCGTCGTACTACGCGTGGCAGCAATGGCCCGCCGAGCAGCGGCGCCAGGACATCGCGAAGTGGATCATGCCGCTGCTGCCGCTGCGCGACGCGGCGACGATCGTGCTGCGGCTCGCGCGCGAATCGGGGCAGGCGTCGAAAGTGATGGCGATGCAGGGCAGCTATCAGCAGATGCTGTCCGGCCGCAGCTATCAGCTGATGCAGGTGCGTGTGCCGCGCGAACTGCACGTGATACCGGAAGCGAGCGCGAACAAGTACATGCTCTGGGTGCGGTTCACGATGCAGGACGGCGACGTGCGGCCGCGCGCGGTCGACATCGACGTGCCGTTCCAGCTGACCTTGTGCAATCTGTAACGGCCGCGTGCCGGATCGTTTTTTCGTATGGTTACCGTTGTCAAATGTCCGTCGTGCGGCGTAGCAGTGCGCTGGACGCCCGAGAATCAATTCCGTCCGTTTTGTTCGGCCCGCTGCAAACAGCTCGACCTCGGTGCATGGGCGTCTGAAAAGTACCGGATCGGCGGCTCGGACGATGCGCCGCTGTCCGACGAGGACGGCACGGACGAACGCCGCGACAACTGAGCGGCGCGCGACGCCGCCGGGTATGCGAAGCGACCGGCCGCACGGGCCGGCCGCGGCGACGTCAGCGTGCCGCCGCCTCCTGCTCGAGCAGTGCCAGCACCGGCAGCGCCGCGGGCAGCAGCGGCGCGACGTCGACCGGCAGCGGCTGCCAGACGAACGCCTGCCCTTCCTTGCTGTGCGGCTCGCCCGTCCAGCCCGTGACCTTGCAGAAATACAGCCGCACGTACGCGTGCGGATAGTCGTGCTCGAGCGTGTGCCAGCGGTGGCTCGCCGTGACGACGATGCCGAGTTCCTCGTGCAGTTCGCGCGCGAGCGCGTCCTCGACGCTCTCGCCCGCCTCGAGCTTGCCGCCCGGAAATTCCCAGTAGCCTTCGTACGGCTTGCCCTGCAGCCGCTGCGCGAGCAGGTAGCGGCTGCGGCCCGTCGCGTCGTCGGACTGCACCATCACGCCGACCGCGACTTCGGTCACCTTGCGCCCGTCGGGTGCGTGCGCGGCGGACGCCACGCGATCGACGCCGCTCATGCTTGCTCCTTGCGGCCCGACCAGTCGCGCGCGAATTGCCACGCGACGCGCCCCGAGCGCGACCCGCGCTCGAGCGCCCACACGAGCGCGTCGCCGCGCGCGGTCTCGATTTCCGCTTCCGGGCAACCGAAATGGCGCAGCCAGTGCGCGACGATGTCGAGATAGTCGTCCTGCTTGAACGGGTAGAAGCTGACCCACAGCCCGAAACGCTCGGACAGCGAGATCTTTTCCTCGACGACCTCGCCCGGATGGATTTCGCCGTCCGGCAGATGCTTGTACGTCTCGTTGTCGCTCATGTACTCGGGCAGCAGATGGCGGCGGTTCGACGTCGCGTAGATCAGCACGTTGTCCGATTGCGCGGCGATCGAGCCGTCGAGCGCGACCTTCAGCGCCTTGTAGCCCGATTCGCCGTCCTCGAACGACAGATCGTCGCAGAACACGATGAAGCGCTCGGGGCGCGGCGAGATCAGCTCGACGATGTCGCCGAGATCGTGCAGATCGTCCTTGTCGACTTCGATCAGGCGCAGCCCGTCCTTCGCGAACGCGTTCAGGCACGCCTTGATCAGCGACGACTTGCCGGTGCCGCGCGCGCCCGTCAGCAGCACGTTGTTGGCCGGCTTCTTCTGGACGAACTGCCGCGTGTTCTGCTCGATCAGCCCTTTCTGGCGATCGATGTTGTGCAGATCGTCGAGCGTGATCGTCGATACGGCCGGCACCGGCTGCAGATAGCCGCGCCCCTGGCGCTTGCGCCAGCGAAACGCGTGCGCCGCATTCCAGTCGACGGCTGCCGGCGCGGGCGGCAGCATGGATTCGAGGCGGCCGAGCAGCGCTTCGGCCCGCGTCAGAAATTGTTCGAGCTTGTCCATGTCGTTCGAGCGCCCCGATCAGGAGCGGTAATCCGCGTTGATGCTCACGTAATCGTGCGACAGGTCGCACGTCCAGATCGTTGCCTGCGCGTCGCCGCGGCCGAGCAGCACGCGGATCGTGATCTCGCTCTGCTTCATCACGCGCTGGCCGTCCTCTTCGAGGTAGGCCGGGTTGCGGCCGCCGGCCTTCGCGACGAGCACGTCGTCCAGATACAGGTTGATCTTGTCGACGTCGAGATCCGCGACGCCCGCGTAGCCGATCGCCGCGAGAATCCGGCCGAGGTTCGGGTCCGATGCGTAGAACGCGGTCTTCACGAGCGGCGAATGGCCGATCGCATAGGCGATCTGCCGGCACTCGGCGACACTGCGCCCGCCTTCGACCTGCACCGTGATGAACTTCGTCGCGCCCTCGCCGTCGCGCACGATCAGCTGCGACAGCGCCTGCGCGAGCGCCGTGACCGCGTCGCGCAGCGCCGCGTAGGCGGGCGAGTCGGTCGACGTGATCGCCGGCAGCGTGCTCTTGCCGGACGCGATCAGCATGAACGAGTCGTTCGTCGACGTATCGCCGTCGATCGTGATGCAGTTGAACGAGCGGTCGGCGACTTCCTTCACGAGCGTGTCGAGCACCGGCTGCGCAACCGCTGCATCGAAGGCGAGGAAGCCGAGCATCGTGGCCATGTTCGGCTTGATCATCCCCGCACCCTTGCTGATGCCCGTCAGCGTGACCGTGTGGCCGTCGATCGTCACGCGCTGCGACGCGGCCTTCGGCAGCGTATCGGTCGTCATGATCGCCTGCGCGGCGTCGTACCAGTTCGCGGCGGCGCGGTTCGCGAGCGCGGCCGGCAGGCCGGCCTTCAGGCGGTCGATCGGCAGCGGTTCGAGGATCACGCCCGTCGAGAACGGCAGTACCTGCGACGGCTCGATGCCGGCCAGACGCGCAAGCTCGGCGCAGGTTTCGCGTGCGTTCGCGAGGCCCGGCTCGCCGGTGCCCGCATTGGCGTTGCCCGTGTTCACGACGAGCGCGCGGATCCCCGCGCCGCCCGCGCGCACCTTCGCCAGATGCTCGCGGCATACGGTGACGGGCGCCGCGCAGAAGCGGTTCTCGGTGAACACGCCGGAGACCGTCGCGCCTTCGTCGACGGAGATGACGAGCACGTCCTTGCGATTCGGCTTGCGGATGTTCGCTTCGGCCCAGCCGAGCGTGACGCCGGCGACGGGATGCAGTTGGGCGGGATCGATCGACGGAAAATTGACAGCCATGGGGCACACCTGCCGAAAGGAAAATGCCGGCGCGCGCCGGCATCGATTGGACGAACCGGCGGCCGCTCGCGCGCGCCGCCGCAACTCAGATCACTGACGTCAAGCCAACACGACGCAGCGCGCAGAGCGCGCCGCGCCGCCGATCATGACAGCTTGCCGTGACAGTGCTTGTACTTCTTGCCGCTGCCGCACGGGCACGGGTCGTTGCGGCCGACCTTCGGCATTTCGCCGCCGGGGCCGCTGTGCGCCATCGCGCTGCCGACCATGTCGGCCGTCGCGGTGGCCGCGGCGACCGCCGCACCGCCGGCCGCGGGCGCACCGGCTTCCGCGAACTCCGCGTGCTGATACTCGACGTTCTCGAGATGGCTGCTGCGCTCCTCGATCTGCTCGGCCGCCTCTTCGAGCTGCTCCGGCGACTGGATCTGCACGTTCATCACGATCCGCGTGACTTCCTGCTTGATCGCCTCGAGCATCGCCGCGAACAGCTCGAACGCCTCGCGCTTGTATTCCTGCTTCGGATTCTTCTGCGCGTAACCGCGCAGGTGGATGCCCTGACGCAGGTGGTCGAGCGCCGCCAGGTGTTCGCGCCAGAGGCGGTCGACCGTCTGCAGCATGACCGAGCGCTCGAACGCGCTGAACGATTCGCGGCCGACCAGCGCGACCTTCGCTTCGTACTGCTCGTCGGCAGCCGTCGTCACCGCTTCGAGGATCTCGTCCGCGGTAATCGACGACGACTCGTTCACCATTTCCTGAATCGCCAGATCGAGCTGCCAGTCGTTGCGCAGCGCTTCCTCGAGCTCGGGCACGTCCCACTGCTCTTCGATGCTGCCTTCCGGCACGAACTGGCGGACGACGTCGGCGATCACGCTGTGACGCATCGCGGTGATCGTCTCGGTGATGTCGTGCGCTTCGAGCAGTTCGTTGCGCTGCTGGTAGATGACCTTGCGCTGGTCGTTCGCGACGTCGTCGTACTCGAGCAACTGCTTGCGGATATCGAAGTTGCGCGCTTCGACCTTGCGCTGCGCGGACTCGATCGAGCGCGTGACGATGCCGGCCTCGATCGCCTCGCCTTCGGGCATCTTCAGGCGATCCATGATCGCGCGCACGCGGTCGCCCGCGAAGATGCGCAGCAGCGGATCGTCGAGCGACAGATAGAAGCGCGACGAGCCCGGATCGCCCTGACGGCCCGCACGGCCGCGCAGCTGGTTGTCGATCCGGCGCGACTCGTGACGCTCGGTGCCGATGATATGCAGGCCGCCGGCCGCCTTCACCTGCTCGTGCAGCGATTCCCACTCGTCATGCAGTTGCTGGATGCGGCGCGCCTTCTCGTCGGCCGGAATCGACTCGTCGGCCTCGATGAACGCGGCCTGCTTCTCGACGTTGCCGCCGAGCACGATGTCGGTACCGCGGCCGGCCATGTTGGTCGCAATCGTGATCGCACGCGGGCGGCCGGCTTCCGCGACGATCGCGGCTTCGCGCTCGTGCTGCTTCGCGTTCAGCACTTCGTGCGGCAGCCCGGCCTGCTTCAGCAGGTGCGACAGCAGCTCCGAGTTCTCGATCGACGTCGTGCCGACGAGCACCGGCTGACCGCGCTCGTAGCAGTCGCGGATGTCGCGGATCACCGCGTCGTAGCGCTCCTTGGCCGTCTTGTAGATCTGGTCCTGCTTGTCGATCCGCTTCGGCGGACGGTTGGTCGGAATCACGACCGTCTCGAGACCGTAGATCTCGTTGAATTCGTACGCTTCGGTATCGGCGGTACCGGTCATGCCCGCGAGCTTCGCGTACATGCGGAAGTAGTTCTGGAACGTGATCGACGCGAGCGTCTGGTTCTCGCTCTGGATCTTCACGTGCTCCTTCGCCTCGACCGCCTGATGCAGGCCGTCGGACCAGCGGCGGCCCGCCATCAGGCGGCCCGTGAATTCGTCGACGATGACCACTTCGCCGTTCTGCACGACGTAGTGCTGATCCTTGTGGAACAGCGTGTGCGCGCGCAGCGCCGCGTACACGTGGTGCATCAGCGTGATGTTCTGCGGCGCGTACAGGCTTTCGCCTTCGCCGATGAGGCCCCACTCGGCGAGCAGGCGCTCGGCCTTCTCGTGGCCCGACTCGGTCAGGAACACCTGGCGCGACTTCTCGTCGAGCGTGTAGTCGCCCGGCTTCTCGACGCCCGTGCCGTCGGCCTTCTCCTCGCCGATCTGGCGCTCGAGCAGCGGCGGCAGCGCGTTCATCCGGACGTACAGCTCGGTGTGATCCTCGGCCTGACCGGAGATGATCAGCGGCGTGCGCGCCTCGTCGATCAGGATCGAGTCGACTTCGTCAACGACTGCAAAGTTCAGTGCCCGCTGCACGCGCGCACTGGTCTCGTAGACCATGTTGTCGCGCAGGTAGTCGAAGCCGAACTCGTTGTTCGTGCCGTACGTGATGTCGGCCGCGTACGCCTGCTGCTTCTGGTCGTGCTCCATCCCGGACAGGTTGATGCCGACCGACAGACCGAGGAAGTTGTAGAGGCGCGCCATCCATTCGGCGTCGCGCTGCGCGAGATAGTCGTTGACCGTCACGACGTGCACGCCGCGGCCCGACAGCGCATTGAGGTAGACGGGCAGCGTCGCGACCAGCGTCTTGCCTTCGCCGGTGCGCATTTCGGCGATCTTGCCGTAGTGCAGCACCATGCCGCCGATCAGCTGCACGTCGAAGTGGCGCATCTTCAGCACGCGGCGGCTCGCCTCGCGGCAGACCGCGAACGCTTCGGGCAGCAGCTTGTCGAGCGACTCCCCGGCCGCGACCCGCTGGCGGAATTCGTCCGTCTTGCCGCGCAACTGGTCGTCCGTCAGCTTCTCGATCTGCGTTTCGAGCGCATTGATCGCCGCGACGGTCTTTTGGTATTGCTTGACGAGCCGCTGGTTGCGGCTGCCAAAAATTTTCTGGAGAAAACCGGTTGTCATCGGATCGGATCCTGCGTCGCAGCACCGGCGCCCGGCGCGTGTTGCGCGCCCCGACGCCCGAGCCCCGGCGGCTTAGCGAATGGGTGGACTCAAACGTCGAATTTTAGCACGCGAGGGCGCACGCGCCCGTGTCTCGGCGGGATCGCGGTTGCGCGCCGCACGCGCGTCGCGAGCGCCGAAACCCGCGCGGGCGCGGGCCGGCGCGAGTACAATCGGCGGCAACCTCCGCGCGCGTGCGCGCCCGAAGAATGACTCGATGACCCGCTTTTCCAACCGTTTCGGCCCGCTCCCCGCGTATCGCCCGCAGCCCGTGTCCGAAGTGCTCGGCCGCGCCGATGCCTTCGCCGCACTGCGTGCCGGCGTCGAGCAGGTCGCGTCGCTGCAGCGCGACCTCGCCGCGTTGCTGCCCGACTATCTGGCGGCGCACGTCGAACCCGGCTTCGTGAAGGACGGCACCCTGACCCTCTTTGCCGCACACAACGCGCTCGCGGCCCGCCTGCGGCAGGTCGAACCGCGCCTGCTCGCCGATCTGCAAAAGCGCGGCTGGCCCGTGTCGACGCTGCGCGTGCGCGTGCGGCCGAAGGACGCGCCGGAACCGGCGCCGCAGAAGCAGGCGCGCATGACGCCGGCCGGCGCGGCCGCGTTGCGCGATCTGGCCGACCATCTCGCGCCGTCGCCGCTGCAGGCTGCGCTCGCGCGGATGGCCGCGCGCCACGGCGCGAAGAAGACGCCGCGCTAGGCACGCGGCGCGCCAGCGAAACGCAATGAAAAAGCGGCCCGCAGGCCGCTTTTTTTACGGATCCGACTTGTCGCGCTTACGCGAAGGCCGTCTGCGTATCGAACGCGAAGCCGCTCGGCGCAGCTTGCGGATCGTCGAACGTGACGATCTCGTAGGCGTCCTCGTGCGCGAGCAGTTCGCGCAGCAGCGCGTTGTTCAGCCCGTGCCCCGACTTGTACGCGGTGTACGACGCGAGCAGCGGATGGCCGACCACGTACAGATCGCCGATCGCGTCGAGCATCTTGTGCTTCACGAATTCGTCGTCGTAGCGCAGGCCGTCGTTGTTCAGAATCCGGTACTCGTCGAGCACGATCGCGTTGTCCATGCTGCCGCCGCGCGCCAGGCCCAGTTCGCGCATCATCTCGACTTCATGCGCGAAGCCGAACGTGCGTGCACGCGCGATCTCGCGCACGTACGACGTGTTCGCGAAGTCGACCTCGAGCGCCTGGCCCGTCTTGTCGACCGCCGGATGACGGAAGTCGATCGTGAATTTCAGCTTGAAGCCGAAGAACGGATCGAGACGCGCGAACTTGTCGCCGTCGCGCACTTCGACCGGCTTCTTGACCTTGATGAAGCGCTTCGGCGCATTCTGCTCTTCGATGCCGGCCGACTGGATCAGGAACACGAACGATGCCGCGCTGCCGTCCATGATCGGGATTTCCTCGGCCGTCACGTCGACATACAGGTTGTCGATGCCGAGCCCCGCGCACGCGGACATCAGGTGCTCGATCGTCGACACGCGCGCGCCATCCTTCTGCAGCACCGATGCGAGCCGCGTGTCGCCGATCGACATCGCGCTGGCCGGAATATCGACGGGCGTGGGCAAGTCGACGCGCGAAAACACGATCCCCGCGCCCGGCGCGGCGGGACGGAGCGTCAGTTCGACCTTGCGGCCCGAGTGGAGACCGATACCGACGGTCTTCACGATCGATTTGATGGTGCGCTGCTTCAGCATGATGTTCTTTGTCTTGATTGAAGATTCCAATCAGGAGTTATCTTCGATAGGCGTGATTATAGCGTAATTCCCTATTCAACGCCGTTTGAAACTGCGTATCAATCTGTTTCGACTGTTTACCCGCGCCGATACGGGACGGGCCGATGCCCGGAACGGAGGCGTTTCCGGTCATCGGCCCGTGTTACAACTGCCCTGAGCGCGGTAAGCGGCGTTGCCGGCAAGCAACGGCGCACCGCACGATCAGGACGTCAACGTCGCGAGCACGCTCGCCGCATCGCTCACTTCGAACTTGCCCGGCGCTTCGACGGCCAGCGTCTTGACCACACCGTCGTCGACCACCATCGCGTAACGCAGGGAACGGATTCCCATGCCACGCGCGGACAAATCCTGCGTCAGCCCCAGCGCATGAGTGAAAGCCGCGCTGCCGTCCGCCATCATGCGCACCTTGCCCGCGGTGTGCAGATCACGTCCCCATGCGCCCATCACGAATGCGTCGTTGACGGACACGCACCAGATCTCGTCGATGCCCGCCGCGCGCAAGCGCTCCGCGTGCTCGACGTAGCCCGGCACATGCTGCGCCGAGCAGGTCGGCGTGAAAGCGCCCGGCAATCCGAAGATCACCACCCGCTTGCCCGCGACCTGTTCGCGCACGCTGAAGGCGTTCGGCCCCAGCGTGCAGCCCTCGCGCGCGTCGTCGACGAATTCGAACAATTGCGCGTCGGGCAGCGCGTCGCCCACTTGAATCATGGCTGGTCCCTCATAGCGATACGGTTTTTCGGCATGTTGCGGACAGCACGACCCATCCCGCTTCGCGCAAGCGAAGAGGGCACGTCTCCCGGCCCGGCGTCGTCTCGACGCGGCCTGTTGCGGTTCGTGGCATCCGTCACGCCGGCGTTACCGCGGCGACACCGCCGCGGCTTCGCCTGTGTATGCGTCAGTCGGCCTGCTTGCGCAGGAAAGCCGGAATGTCGTACGTGTCGACACCCTTCTCCTGCAGCGCCTGCACGTGCGATGCCGCGGTTTCGCGCGAGTTGCGCCACACCGCCGGCGTGTCGAGCGCGCCGTAGTCCGCCGTGCTGACGTGGTGCGGCTGTGCGTAGCCGTGCGAGACCGCGTTGACCGGCTGGTTGTCCGTACCGGTCCGCAGCAGCGTCATCGGCGCCGACTGCTGCTTCTTCGCCGCACGGCCCAGACCCGTCGCCACGACCGTCACGCGCAGCGCATCGCCCATCGCATCGTCGTAGACCGCACCGAAGATCACCGTCGCGTCTTCCGCCGCGTAGCTCTTGATCGTGTTCATCACTTCGCGCGTTTCCGACAGACGCAGCGAACGGCTCGACGTGATGTTGACCAGCACGCCGCGCGCGCCCGACAGATCGACGCCTTCGAGCAGCGGGCTCGCCACGGCCTGTTCCGCCGCGAGGCGCGCGCGATCGACGCCGGCGACCGTCGCCGTGCCCATCATCGCCTTGCCCTGCTCGCCCATCACCGTCTTCACGTCTTCGAAGTCGACGTTCACGAGACCGTCGACGTTGATGATTTCAGCGATGCCGGCCACTGCGTTGTTCAGCACGTCGTCCGCGCACTGGAAGCACTTGTCCATCTCGGCGTCGTCGCCCATCACGTCGAACAGCTTGTCGTTGAGCACGACGATCAGCGAATCGACGTGATCCTCGAGCTGCTGCGAACCGGCTTCCGCGACGCGCATGCGCTTGCCGCCTTCGAACTCGAACGGCTTGCTGACCACGCCGACGGTCAGAATGCCCATCTCCTTCGCGATCTGCGCGACGACCGGTGCCGCGCCCGTGCCGGTGCCACCGCCCATGCCGGCCGTGATGAACACCATGTGCGCGCCGCGCAGTGCGTCGGCGATGCGCTCACGCGCTTCCTCGGCCGCTGCACGGCCCATTTCCGGCTTCGCACCGGCGCCGAGGCCGGTATTGCCGAGCTGGATCACCGACGGGGCACGCGAACGCGACAGCGCCTGCGCATCCGTGTTCATCACGATGAAGTCGACGCCCTGCACGCCGCGGTTGATCATGTGCTGCACGGCATTGCCGCCAGCGCCGCCAACGCCGACCACCTTGATGATGGTGCCGTTGGTTTCGGTTTCCAGCATTTCGAATTCCATTGTTGCCTCCGTCAAGAAAATTACCGCTACTCGGCCGTTATTCGGCAGGAGATCGGGCAACCCCCTGTCGCGCGCCAGCCGCCGGCACCAGCGCGAATTTCGATTCGGTTCTCCGCACGCTCGGCTTGCCGAGCCGCGCGGCGCTTAAAAATTGCTCAGGAACCACTCCTTCATGCGCGAGAAGATCTGCCCCGCGTTGCCGGACTGCACCGCAACCTTGCGGCCGCGCATGCGCTGCGCGCTGCCTTCGACGAGCAGCCCCATCGCCGTCGAATAGCGCGGATTGCGCACGACGTCGGCGAGACCGCCCGCATACTCGGGCGCACCGATGCGCACCGGCTTCAGGAAAATGTCCTCGCCGAGCTCGACCATGCCGGGCATCATCGCCGCGCCGCCGGTAATGACCACCCCGGAGCTCAGCAGTTCTTCGTAACCCGATTCGCGCACGACCTGCTGCACGAGCGAGAACAGTTCCTCGACGCGCGGCTCGATCACGGCCGCGAGCGCCTGGCGCGACAGCGTGCGCGGACCGCGCTCGCCGAGCCCCGGCACTTCGACCATCTCGTCCGGATCGGCGAGCGCCTGCTTCGCGATTCCGTAGCCGACCTTGATGTCTTCCGCATCGGGCGTCGGTGTGCGCAGCGCCATCGCGATGTCGCTCGTGATCTGGTCGCCGGCGATCGGAATCACGGCCGTGTGACGGATCGCGCCTTCCGCAAAGATCGCGATGTCGGTCGTGCCGCCGCCGATGTCGACGAGCACCACGCCGAGATCCTTCTCGTCTTCGGTCAGCACCGCGAGCGACGACGCGAGCGGCTGCAGGATCAGGTCGTTCACCTCGAGCCCGCAGCGGCGCACGCACTTGACGATGTTCTGCGCGGCGCTGACCGCGCCCGTCACGATGTGTACCTTCACTTCCAGCCGGATCCCGCTCATCCCGATCGGCTCGCGCACGTCTTCCTGCCCGTCGATGATGAATTCCTGCGTGAGGATGTGCAGCACCTGCTGGTCGGTCGGGATGTTGATCGCCTTCGCGGTCTCGATCACGCGCGCGACGTCCGTCTGCGTGACTTCCTTGTCCTTGATCGCGACCATCCCGCTCGAATTGAAGCTGCGGATATGGCTGCCCGCGATGCCGGTGAACACGTTGGTGATCTTGCAGTCGGCCATCAGCTCGGCTTCCTCGAGCGCGCGCTGGATCGATTGCACGGTGGCCTCGATGTTGACCACCACACCTTTTTTCAGACCCTTCGATTCGCTCTGGCCCAGACCGATCACCTCGTAATGGCCTTCGCCCTTCAGCTCGGCGACGATGGCCACCACCTTCGACGTGCCGATGTCGAGGGAAACCAGCAGATCCTTGTAGTCTTTGCTCATAAAGTGCTCTTGCGTGTGATCTCTCGTTACTTCTTGCGCTTGTCGGTATCGGTCAGGAACCGCATGCTTGCCGCGCGAATCGCGAATCCGTTCGGATAGCGCAGGTCCGCGTACTCGATGTCGTTGCCCCAGCGCTCCGTGACCGCCGGCCATGCGGCGACGAGGCGCTGGCTCCGGTCATGCAGCGTGTCGTTGTTGCGCTCTCTGCCCAGCTCGACCTGCATCCCGTTCGACAGCTTCACCGTCCACGCGTAGCGCGCCGACAGCGTCACTTCTTCCGGCGCCGCCTTCAGCGGCGCAAACCATTTCTCGAAGTCGCGGTACCGCGCGACGACTTCCTTCGCACTGCCCTCCGGGCCGTCGAACGCGGGCAGTTCGCGATCGAGCTCGCCCTGGTTCGCGGTGAACAGCTCGCCGTCGACGCTCACGAGCTGGCTGCTGCCCCAGGTGCCGAGCGGCTTGTACTCCTCCAGCGTCACGGCGAGCGCGTTCGGCCACACGCGGCGCACGCTCGCGTGCCGCACCCACGGCATCTGCTCGAACGCGGCGCGCGCCGTGTCGAGATCGACCGTGAAGAAGTTGCCCTTCAGCCGGCCGACGAGCCCCGCGCGCACCGTCGGCGTGTTGATGTGCTCGGTGTCGCCGTCGATCCGGATCTCGCGCAGCGTGAACGTCGGACGCTGAATCAGCCAGTAGCAGCCGGCCGCCGCCAACACGAGCAGCAGCAGCGCGTACAACGCGCTGGCGGCAAGGTTGAGTTGGCGAACGTTGTTCCACATACGTGTTCCGTTTCCGCGTCAGTCGTTGAGCGTGAGCGACAGCACCTTCACGACCAGTTCCGAATAGCTGATGCCGATCGCGCGCGCGGCCTTCGGCGGCAGCGAGTGGTCGGTCATGCCAGGCGCCGTGTTCACTTCGAGGAAGTACGCGTTGCCGGCCGCGTCGAGCATGAAGTCCGCCCGGCCCCAGTCGGTGCAGCCGAGCACGTCGAACGCGCGGCGCGCGAGCCGCTTCAGCTGCGCTTCCTGGTCGGCCGGCAGCCCGCACGGAATCAGGTATTGCGTGTCGTCGGCCACGTACTTCGCGTGATAGTCGTAGAACTCGCCCGCCGGCACGATCTTGATCAGCGGCAGATCGAGATCGCCGGCGATGCACGCGGTGTATTCGCCGCCGCCTTCGATGCTCTTCTCGACGATCACGATCTTGTCGTGCGTCGCGGCTTCCGCGAGCGCGGCCGGCAGCGCGTCGGCCGTCTTCACCTTCAGCACCGCGACGCTCGAGCCTTCGCTCGCCGGCTTCACGAACAGCGGCAGGCCGAACTTCGCGACGATCTCGGTCGCGCGCGCGGCGTAGTCGTCGTCGCGCATCACCGTCTCGAACGGCGGCGTCGGCACGCCCGTCTGCTGCCACACGAGCTTCGTGCGGAACTTGTCGAGCCCGAGCGCCGAGCCGAGCACGCCGCTGCCCGTGTAGCGAATGCCGTAGAAGTCGAGCGCGCCCTGGATCTGGCCGTTCTCGCCGTAGCCGCCGTGCAGCGCGTTGAACGCGCGCACGAAGCCTTCGTCCTTCAGCGCCGACAGCGGCCGCTCGGCCGGGTCGAACGGATGGGCGTCGACGCCTGCGTCGCGCAGCCCCTGCAGCACGAGGCGGCCCGAGGTGAGCGACACCTCGCGCTCGGCGGATTCGCCGCCGAACAACACCGCCACCTTGCCGAAACGTTTCGGATCGATCCCGCTCATGTCATCCCTTCTGTTGCGTGTTCTGCACGATCTTCGCCGGCACGCCGCCGATCGAACCCGCGCCCATCGTGATTACTACGTCGCCGTCCTGCGCGACCTTCGCCAGTGCCTCCGGCAACGCGTCGACCGTCTCGACGAACACCGGTTCCACCTTGCCTCCCGCGCGCAGCGCGCGCGACAGCGCGTCGCCGTTGGCCGTCGCGATCGCCGCCTCGCCGGCCGCATACACTTCGGTCAGCACCAGCGCGTCGACCGTCGACAGCACGTTGACGAAATCGTCGAAGCAGTCGCGCGTGCGCGTATAGCGGTGCGGCTGGAACGCGAGTACGAGCCGCCGGCCGGGGAACGCACCGCGCGCGGCCGCGATCGTCGCGGCCATCTCGACCGGGTGATGACCATAGTCGTCGATCAGCGTGTAGCGGCCGCCGTCGGCGGTCGGCACGTCGCCGTAGCGCTGGAAGCGCCGCCCCACGCCGTTGAATTCGGCCAGCGCCTGCTGGATCGCGTCGTCCGACACGCCGAGATCGGTCGCGATCGCGATCGCCGCGAGCGCGTTCTGCACGTTGTGCAGGCCCGGCAGGTTCAGTACGACCGCGAGCGGCGCGCGTCCTTCACGGATCACCGTGAAATGCATGCGGCCGTCGCGCGCGTCGATGTCCTCCGCGCGCACCTGCGCGTCGGGCGACAGGCCGTAGCGCACGACCGGCTTCGAAATGAACGGGATGATCTGCCGCACGTTCGGATCGTCGACGCACACCACCGCGCTTCCGTAGAACGGCAGGCGCTGCGTGAATTCGATGAACGCCTGCTTGAGCCGCGCGAAATCGTGGCCGTACGTATCCATGTGATCGGCGTCGATGTTCGTGATCACTTCGATCACCGGATACAGGTTCAGGAACGACGCGTCGGATTCGTCGGCCTCCGCGACGATGAAGTCGCCGGTGCCGAGCCGCGCGTTCGCGCCGGCGCTGATCAGCCGGCCGCCGATCACGAACGTCGGGTCGAGGCCGCCCGCCGCGAGCACGCTCGCGACGAGGCTCGTCGTCGTGGTCTTGCCGTGCGTGCCGGCGATCGCGATCCCTTGCTTCAGGCGCATCAGTTCCGCGAGCATCACCGCGCGCTGCACGATGGGCACGCGCTGCGCGCGCGCGGCCAGTACTTCCGGGTTGTCCGAGCGCACGGCCGTCGACACGACGACCGCGTTCGCGCCTTCGATGTTCGCCGCGTCGTGGCCGATCGCGATCCGCGCACCGAGCGCAGCCAGGCGATCGGTCACCGCGTTGCGCGCGAGATCCGAGCCGCTGACCTGATAGCCGAGATTGACGAGCACTTCCGCGATGCCGCTCATGCCCGCGCCGCCGATCCCGACGAAATGAATGTGTTTGACGATGTGTTTCATTGCAATGATTCCAGGTTCGCGCCGGCTACCGTCGCGCAGACGCGCGCGACTTCGTCGGTAGCCTCGGGCTTTGCCAGCGAGCGCGAACGCTCCGCCATCGCCGCGAGCGACGCCCGCGACTGGCCGCGCAGCCAGTCGGCGAGCAGTTCCGCCGACAGGTCGCGTTGTTGCACCAGCACCGCGGCCCCCGCAGCGGCGAGGAACGCGGCGTTGGTCGTCTGGTGATCGTCGACCGCGTACGGGAACGGCACGAACAGTGCCGCGACGCCCACCGCCGCGATTTCCGACACCGTCATCGCGCCGGAGCGGCAGATCACGAGATCGGCCGCCGCATATGCGGCCGCCATGTCGTCGATGAACGGCACGAGCCGCACGTCGTCGCCGGCCGCGAATCCGGCGGCTTCGTAATTCGCCTTCAGCGCGTCGATGTGCTTCGCGCCCGCCTGATGCACGACGCGCGGCCGCTCGCCCGGCGCGAGCAGCGCGAGCGCGCGCGGCACGACTTCGTTCAGCGCGGCGGCGCCCAGGCTGCCGCCGACGACCAGCACGTTCAGCGGGCCGCTGCGCGCCGCATAGCGTGCTTTGGGCGGTTCCGTGCGCGCAAGTTCCGCACGAATCGGATTGCCGGTCCATTCGGCGTGCGGCAGCGCGCCGGGAAACGCGACCAGCACGCGCTTGGCGAACTTCGCGAGCACCTTGTTCGCGAGGCCCGCGATCGAATTCTGCTCGTGCAGCACGAGCGGACGGCCCGACAGCGCGGTCATCACGCCGGCCGGGAACGTGATGTAGCCGCCCATGCCGAGCACGACGTCCGGCCGCACGCGGCGCAGCGCGGCGAGACTCTGCGCGCACGCGCGCAGCAGGTTGAACGGCAGCGCGAGCTTGGTCTTCAGCCCTTTGCCGCGCAGCCCGCCGAAGCGCACGTATTCCATCGGAATCCCGTGCTTCGGCACGAGCGTCGCTTCCATCCCGGCCGGATTGCCGAGCCACACGACGCGCCAGCCCGCCGCTTCCATCCGGTGCGCAACGGCGAGCCCCGGGAACACGTGGCCCCCGGTGCCGCCTGCCATCACCATCAGCGTGCGTCGCGACGCGGTCATACCTTCCCTCCGCGCATGAGCACCCGGTTCTCGTAGTCGACGCGCAGCAGCACCGCAAGCGCGACGCAGTTCAGCAAATTTTTT
>NZ_JBQYLP010000208.1:0-20673 GCF_052683555.1 Burkholderia sp. BC1 | reverse complement strand
CCCTTATTTTAAGAGAGTCCTCGTGTCCTCAGATACGTGGGGCCACTCCAAACGCCAAGAAGAAGAGGGGTCGTCATTGCACGTCCTCCGCAAACGGTTCACCCGGTTGGTCAAGCGGAACGCCATTAAACTTCGAATCGAAGGGATCGCGAGAAGGTGGTGCATCCCTCCAGATATGAACGGGAAACGCCGCGGCAAAATCGTTCAGCGTGACACTTTTCCCACCGCGTCTCTCGGCAACCTGGTAAGCACCATTCAACAGCTTGCACATGTAGTCCACCAGTCCGGCAGTTGCGTAGTACAACTTCATCACGACACGCTTGTCGACAATATCCGTCATCGGCAATGGCATATCTTTGGCGAGCGCCTGCATCACGCCAATGAACGTTTGGGCGCCTTCGTTGGTGTTCACATTGAACGGGCGCATCTCCGTCACGCGAGAAAACCGGCGCCGCAATTGCCCATTGACTCGCAGCACACCCAGCAGCGACGGCAGCCCCGCGAGCACAACAGCAGCTGGGAGCCGGTCCAGCAGCACCTTCAGCCAGTTCGCAACCTGTCTCAGCGAACGGCGATCGCCCTCGACGAAGTGCTGAAACTCGTCGAGCACGATGATCTCCACGCCACAGCCGTGTACCAGTTTGACAATCTGCTCTGTCAGGCGCGCACTCGATTGACCAGCTTGCGCGATTTCACCCAAGGCAATCAACATAGCTTCAGCCAGCGATCTGACAGTCGGTACTGCAGGCACGATGACATAGAGAACCGGCACGTGCCGGCGCAACACCTCCTCTCGCACCGGGAATTGGGCACGATAGCATTCGAGCACGGTCGATTTTCCGGCTCCCGACGCCCCAATCGTCGCCAGACATCCTGCTTCACCGGATTCCCGCAGCCATTGATGGATCTCCTCGATACTCTTGAGCGCAGTAACGAAATCGGGATGTTCGACAATGCTTTTACGGACATTAAATCGCTTCATGATCAGCTCCTTACCGTTCATTGCGCTTCGTAACAGAAAATTCAGGAACACTATCGAATCTAACGACCATGGAGTCCACTTGATCGGACTGGGCGAAATTGTCCACGGCGTTCCCACCAGTGGCTCCCAACAAAAGATCCTTGCTCGACTTCCCCTTGATCTGCGCAACCCATTTGCGCTTCTTGAGTTTCTGATCAAGCTCCGCCTTGGCAATGTCGTCTGCGAGACGGATACGCGCTTTTCGAAGCGAGACAGGGTTGATATCGACGCTGCTGTCTCGCATGGCGCACGTGACTTCGTTGTGCATCCATCTGGTCAAATCCTTCGTGTAATCTGGATCGGTGCAATCAACGCGAAGGTATTCTTTCTGCCTTGGGTTGTAGACGTAGACAAAGCTGGTCTGCTCGTTGAAATACCGAACCTTGACTTTTTCGTCGTCCGATATGCTGTGACGAAGCAGTTGCAACGCACTGGAGTTGTACGACAGGTGATCAAACGTCACGCCACTGTTCGTGATCGGACGTATGATGGTGTCCGAGAACGCGACGGAAAGCTGATCGGGATCGGCCGGCATGTAGATAGGGGTCAGCCGTGCACTTTCCTGCCATGCCTGAAACGGTGTCTTGCCCTTCAAGCCACGATGTGGCGCGTGCTGGTAACATTCCACAATCCAGCGCACGACAAACACCGTTAGCTGTTCGAGGGTCACACACGCAAGCTTCTCGGACGGGTACTCTCCACGATCCTTGGTATTCGACCAAGTCGTCCCCGGAATCAAATGGAAGAGTTGTTCCGCTATCGTGCGCATGAACCGCTCCACACGGCCTTTGAACCATGGTGCACGGCTCGGGCAGTACACGAGTGAAATCCCCAACTCGTCGCAGCCGGCTCGTGTGGCGCCGCCGTGGAACTCCCACGCGTTGTCACCGAAGATCATCTCGGCTACACCTCGCGCCAACCATTCAAGATGCCCGAGGCTTAATCGGTTCAGTAGATCGCGCTTGCTGAGCATGGCCATTTGCATTGCCCATCCAACCTCCTCCTGGCCATGAGCGCGCCCCGATATGAAACCCCATCACCATGCGAGTGTGCGCATCAATGATGAGCGTCAGTACGGGACGGACGATGACCATACGGGTGCGCTCACAGACGCACAGCAAGTTCACCGGCGTGTGGTCAATCTCCCACCGCTCGTTGAGTCGTTTTGTTTTGAGCCGATGGAACACCGGTCTATACTGCTTCAGTGCTTCAGTGCGGCCCTCCCGGGCCGCGGTGACGAGATAGCTGTTCAGTTTCCCGACATGGCGATAAAGCGTCGCTCTACTAATCGTGGGTAGCGGATTTTCCAGGTCGCGTTCGTTATGAGCGTCAATGGCCTCCTCTACTTGATCGGACAATCTCGCGACGTTGAGTTTCTGGCCGTTGAGATAGTGCGTTTCGATGACATCTTCCACCCGCGTGAGCAGTGAACCATCGCGAATTTCGCGTCGTCCCTTGTTTTCATGTCGCGGCACCACGTCCATGACATCACGTGACGGCTGGTAGCGTTTTCTCCACCGACAGAAGGATCGATAGGTTGGCGGTATCGATGCGCCAACCTCGCACGCCACCCGTTTGATGACGGTCTCGACTTCGTGGACGCGCGAGCACTTCGCCTCCTCGACGGCTCTTAGGTAGACGAGTCGCGCACGCATCACGACAAGATCTTCTTCTTTGAAGGTGGTGACATCACGTCGAGCAACAACAATCGGTGACGCAGCCGTCTCACGTAGCGATTCGATACTGACGGACCATGTCCCATTACCGTGGCGTGCCCATATTTCAGTTTCGTGCAGGCGTATTGGCGAGCTGTAGTCGGAGCTGAGCTCGATTCGACCGTCGGGCAGCGCAGTCTGAACGTGCCAGACATACTCGCCCTCACGGAACTCGACGCCACGCTTAAGCAAAAATTTTTGCATCACGCACCTCCGAAGGAGCGACGTAAATGGCTGCGTCGGAGGTCAGCGGCACATCGAGATCGATACCCGCGGCGCCATTGGCGATCCAGGTCAACGCAACGTCGCGCGAACGGGCCAGATGCACGAGGTTTCGGAGGGTTTTCGGATACTTCTTTTCAACGAGCCACTGTGCTTCCCGGATCCGTTCGGACGAAATTCGCCCCAGCCACGGCCGCAAGAGCCGCAGAGTCTCGTGACGGGTGCCGGAGATGTAGGTACGTTCATCCCAAATGAAAAGGGCGTGTCCGTGCTCCGCAAGGACGGCTCTCGCACGCGCCATGCGGGCCTGCACTGAAGGCTTCTGCAGATCCTTTGCTGGCTTGGCTTCGACGAAGACAGTCGAACTGTCGCGCCGCACAATCTCGTAATCCGGCGTGTACCGAAAAAGCTGGCCGGCCTCACGAAGAACAAATGTTCTATCTTGAGCGCTACGAAAGCGCAGTACCTCAGGGCTGAACTCGAGCAAGAGGGTCGTCGCCTCTTCCGCCAGGGAATACCAAGGCATCGAGCAAGCGTTTTTGACAGAGGGCGTGAAACCTCGAAAATTTCCGCCACTGCGGGTATCGTACGAAGGCATGATGATGTCTCCTGCGCCCTTTCGGGCGCGTAGATGTCGGGGGCGCCAGTCCAAGTGGACGAGCGCCGGCCGCGCGGATGTCATTTCCACGCAACGAGGAGACGAGTTGGGCCTTGACGCCGATGAGGGGAGAGCTATACTGAAGTTGCTTAGGTTTCAGTTGTGCTCGCGCTCAGTCGGGTCGAAAGAACCAATCCGTCGTAAAGGGTTGGTTTTTTCTTTTCTGTCGAATAGGCAGTACTCCTAATTCAATAGGTTGATGGGGAAAGGCATTTTCAGGATGACGTTACCGATCCAGCCTCGCCACCAGCTCATCAAGCAAGGTGACTTCGTCACCGCTTAGACGCATCGACGCTCGCACCAGGCGATTGATCAGGCGCAACGTATCTGAGTGCAGGTCGTCAGGTAACCGCAATTTCCTTTGCGAGTCCAGAGCGGCTTCAAGTAATGAAGCGACATCGGCGTTGCTCATGCCGAGTACCGCGGCAATCCGCTCGATTTGTTCGGTCGATGGTGGCGGCTTAACCGCGCGTTCCAACTTCCAGACATATTGAATCGCGACCCCAAGCTGCCTGGCCACATTCGTCTGACTGAGGCCGGCTCGCTTTCGGTAGTGCACCAATGCGTTTGAGAATGGAGTCATCGCCTTCCACCTACACGTGTCCTATCTCCCAATGTATGTGGTGACCCAGCCGGCGGACAAGTAAATTTTTTCTTCTTCTCCGCAACAACAAAGGCGGAAGAACCCTCGTTCGAATCAAAAAATAGAGTCAGGCGTTATGGGAACGCTGAAAATGAGAAGGAAATAATTTCCCTTTTTGTACAAGTATCGGCTCGTATGTTTCGCGAGTAGGGTCGATTCATTCGTCAAACTTCTGAACGGCGTCCGCACGGAAATCGACGAAAATTAATCTATAGGTGTTCAAACGACGCGCAGATTTGCGGTGACGGATGAACGGTGCCGGCCGGCCGATAAGCATCCGTTGCGCGAAGGTTACACTCCCAGGACAAGTGCGGGCCGGGTTGCAAAGCAACACAAATAGCCAGGGCTCACATCGCCACGATTGGTATGACAAGGGGAAGTGTGTGCCGCAGAAAGACTGCACAGAGCCTCTAGGTCTACTTCGTCAGGTCATCAAGACGATCGACAAAGCCATCCCCGGCGATTGGATCAAGTTCTCGCTAAAGCAATATCGCGACAACCTCCGACTCGGAGCGGCCGCAGAGGCCGATCTTGGCGATGCGCTCAAGTGCCGCATCGACCTGCACGGGGAGGGTTAGCCGAACGAGCCGAGTAGCTTCGGCAGATGGCTTGCGCCCTGCCCTAAGCATCGAGTACCCCATTGGCTTGTGGAGACACGCCCAGACGTGAAACGACGATTGAGCGTCGCCAATGCGGCGATATCGATCTGACACCATCGACTAAACATTGCGTCGTAGGCCGTCATCGCCAAATATTCTCCGATCGTTTTATGCCTATCCATACGGGTTACATTCCAAACGCATGAAAGCTAGCCAATTATTCAAACACAACTTCTTGAGACTGCGGACATCTTTTCTGAGAGACAACAGCGTGTGAGCACGCGCCCGGCCTCACCGCCCTCCCCGTACCGGCATTCGCCAGGCAATCTGTACCGGTACTGTACTGACAATCGTCATTACACTGACCCCATTCCTGCCCAGAACCCGAATGGAGAACCCGCGATGGAATTCCTCACGCTGAGCGCGCTGCCCGCCGGCATGCTGTTCGCGCTCGTCACGTCGATCACGCCCGGCCCGAACAACACGATGCTGCTCGCCTCGGGCGTCAACTTCGGCTTCCGCCGCACGATGCCGCACCTGTTCGGCATCAGCATCGGCGTCGCGATCCTCATGCTCTGCGTCGGCTTCGGGCTCGGCGAAGCGTTCAAGCGCGTGCCGCTGCTGTACACGATTCTCGAAGTCGCGAGCGTCGCCTATCTGCTGTATCTCGCGTGGCGCATCGGCACGTCCGGCGAAGTGAAGGCGCACGGCGCGAAGCCGCGGCCGATGACGTTCATCGAAGCCGCCGCGTTCCAGTGGGTCAATCCGAAGGCATGGATGATGGTGCTGACCGCCGCGACGACGATCCGCCTGTCCGCCGATTACGGCATGAACGCCGCGTGGATGGCCGTCGTGTTCGTGCTGATCGGCTTTCCGTGCATCAGCCTGTGGGCCGCGTTCGGTCTCGGCCTGCGGCGTTTCCTGTCGAATCCGCGCGCGCTGCGCATCTTCAACGTGACGATGGCCGTGCTGCTGATCCTGTCCCTGTATCCGCTCGTCGCGCACGTATTGCCGCAGTGAGCGCTCACCGCCCATTGAGCTTCGCGCGACGCAGGCGTACGCTCTCGCTACTGACGCGTGCAGCCGCTTCGCCGGCTGCGCCGCCGCTGCCGGGAGATTGCCGATGAAGCCAATGCTGAGGGCGGGCGAGCGCATCGAAGGAATGCATTGGGTGGCCGAATACCATCCGGGCACGCACGACATCCGCGTGCTGCGCGAGGACATCGAAGTCGGCACTTACTGCGCGCCGCCGACGCTGTTCGGCGACGAGGAAGAGATGGGCGCCGCGAATCTCGCCGATCACCGCTGCCGCGAGGCCGCGCTGCGCGCGTATCTGCGCACGTTCGTCAAGGAACACGACGCGGAAGAATGAACGGCGGCACACGTGCCGCCGAGTCGACGGGCCGCGAATGCGGCCCGGATGCTTTTGCGCGACGACGCACGCGAGTCGCGAGGGGCGAGCCGCGACCCACGACCCATTGGCCGAGCCCGGCGCGCCTCCCGAACGCCGGCACGCCGAGCCTGTCCCCGCTCAGTGCCCGATCGGCTCGATCGTGCCGGTCGACGGCGTCGTCCGATGCGGGCGCGCGATCTGCTTGATCAGCAGCGCGACGCAGGCAAGCAGCCCGGCCACCGCGATCGTCGCGAACACGCCGGCGAACGAGAAATGCCGGCGCGTGAGTTCCGCAACCAGAAACGACCCGGCAATCCCGCCGAAGCGCCCGACGCCGAGCATCCACGCGACACCGGTGCCACGCCCTTCGGTCGGATAAAACGCAGCCGCGAGCGCGGGCATCGACGATTGCGCGGTGTTCATCAGCACGCCGGCGACGAACACGACCAGCACGAGGAGCCCGACGTTGCCGGCCGCCTGCCCGATCGCATAGACGCTGACGGCCGTCAGCGCATAGCAGACGGCGATCACGCGGTTCGCGTTGAAGCGATCCATCAGCACACCGCACAGCACTGCACCGACGCCGCCGAGCGGGAACAGCGCGGAAATCAGCGTCGCGCTCTTCGGCGTAAGGCCCGCATCCTTCAGCAGAATCGGCATCCAGTTGATCGACGCGTAGAAGATCACGAGCCCCATGAAGTACGCGGCCCACAGCATCACCGAGCCGATCACGTAGGAGCGCGACAGCACGACGCCGAGCCCCTTGCCGCCGGTCTGCGGCGCCGACTCGGTCATCGCGAACGCGCTCGCGTTCAGCGCGTCGCGCGAGATGCGCGCGAGCGTCGCGCGGATCCGGTCGACCGGATGGCCGTGCGCGACCATGAAGCGCACCGATTCGGGCATCTTCAACAGCAGCAGCACGCCGAGCAGCAGCGGCGTCACGCCGCCGAGCACCAGCACGCTGCGCCAGCCGAAATGCGGAATCATCCACGCGGCGAGAAACCCGCCGAATGCCGCACCGAGCGGAAAGCCGCAGAACATCAGGTTGATCACGGTCGCGCGGCGCTTGTCCGGGCAGAACTCGCCCATCATCGTGACCGCATTCGGCATCGCGGCGCCGAGCCCGACGCCGGTCACGAAGCGCAGCACGGTCAGATGCCCGATCGTCGTCGAGAACGCGGACACGAGGCACGCGATGCCGAACAGGAACACCGAGCCGAGCAGCAGCACGCGTCGCCCGAGCCGATCCGACAGCGGGCCCGACACGAGCGCGCCGCAGGCGAGGCCGAACAGCGCGGCGCTCAGCACCGGCGCGAGATCGGGCTTGGTGAGATTCCATTCGCCGAGCAGCGACGGCGCGATAAAGCCGATCGCGGCCGTATCGAATCCGTCGAGCAGGACGATCACGAAACACATGAGAAACACGAGCCACTGAAAGCCGCCGAACGGCTGCTCGTTGATGAAGGTCTGGACGTCGACCACCGCGGTGCGATTCACTGTCTGTCTCCTTGTCGATGTCGGGCTCGGCAGGCGCTCGATGCGCTGCGTGCCGCGACGCCGGATTGTCGGCGGCCCGGCGGGCGCCGGGCCATTCCTTTGTTTGCGTACCGGCCATCCGGTACGCGGCGCGCCGATGCACTGCCGGCGCGTTCGTTGCCAGTCGCGCTTAGCCTGCCGCGTCCTGTTCCTTGAAGATGCGATCCGCGAGATGGAACGCGGAATTCGCCGCCGGCACGCCGCAATAGATCGCGGTCTGCAGCAGCACTTCCTTGATCTCGTCGCGCGTCACGCCGTTGTTGCGTGCGGCGCGCAGATGCAGCGCCAGTTCCTCGCTGCGGTTCAGCGCGACCATCATCGCGATCGTCAGCAGGCTGCGCGTATGGCGCGGCAGGCCATCGCGCGTCCAGATCTCGCCCCACGCATAGCGCGTGATCAGGTTCTGGAATTCCTCGGTCACCTCCGTGCGGTTCTCGATCGAGCGGTCGACATGCGCGTCGCCGAGTACCGCGCGGCGCACCTTCATTCCGGCTTCGTAACGTTGCTGGTCGTCCATCGTCGCTGCCTCACGCGGTCAGGAAATCGAGCAGCGCGCGATTGAAATCGTCGGTGCGCTCGATGTTCGAAATGTGCGCGGCGTCGAATTCGACGTGACGCGCGCCCGGAATCGCGGCGGCCAGTGCGCGGCCCTGGTCGGGCGGCGTCGAGAGATCGTGCGCACCGGTCACGACGAGCACCGGCAGCGCGATGCCCTTCACTTCCTCGCGCAAGTCGGCCGCATTCAGCGCGTCGCAGTTCGCCGCATAGCCGTCCTTGTCGGTATGCACGAACGTGTCGCGGATCGCGTCGAACAGGCGCGGCTCGCGCTGCACGAACGCATCGGTGAACCAGCGCGGCAGCACCGCGTCGGCGAGTGCGGCCATCCCTTCGGTGCGCGCCTTGTGCGCACGCGGCGCCCAGACTTCCGGCGAGCCGATCTTCGCGGCCGTGTTCGCGAGCACCGCGCGGACGATGCGCGACGGGAAGCGCGCAGCCAGTGCGGCGCCGGTCAGGCCGCCCATCGAGATCCCGCAGAACGACGCCTGCGCGATCCCGAGATGATCGAGCAGGCCGATCACGTCGCCGGCGAGCTGGTCGATCGTGTACGAGCCGGCCGGCGCATCGGAATGGCCGTGGCCGCGCGTGTCGTAACGCAGCACGTTGAAGTGCTGCGTGAACGGACGAATCTGCGGCGCCCACATCTGCAGGTCCGCGCCGAGCGAGTTCGAGAAGACGAGCCACGGCGCGTCGTCGCGCGCGGCACGATCGATCCGGTAATGCAGTTTTACGCCGTTGACGGTGGCGAAAGGCATCGGTGTTCTCCTGGTGGTTACGTGCGCGCGTGCAGTGCGAGCACGGCGTCGACGTAGGCATGCGCCTCGCCGACGTAATGAGCGGGGTCGAGCAACTGTGCGAGCGCGTCGCGCGACAGGTGGGCCGACACGGTCGCGTCGGCGGCGAGCACGTCGAACAGCGTCGCGCCGGTGCGCACGGCTTCCTTCGACGCGTGCTCGACGACGTGATGCGCGTCGAGACGGCCGATCCGGTCGCCGAGCGCGAGCATCACCGCTTCGCCGAGGATCAAGCCGTGCGTGAGGTCGAGGTTCGCCGCGAGGCGTTCGGCGTTCACGTCGAGGCCCGCGACGATCTGCGCGATCTGCGCAAGCGCGCCGCCGGCGAGGCGCGCGAGGTCGGGCAGCGCGTCCCACTCGGCCTGCCAGCCGCCGAGCGCGCGCTCGTGTTCCTGGACCATCCCCGCGAACACGGTCGCGACGAGGCCCGGTGCGCGCACCGCGGCCGTCAGCACGGCGGCGCAGCCCACAGGGTTGCGCTTGTGCGGCATCGTCGACGAACCGCCCTTGCCGGCCGCGGCCGGTTCGCCGAGTTCGCCGACTTCGGTCTGCATCTGCAGCGAGATGTCGCGCGCGATCTTGCCGAGCGTACCGATCAGCATGCCGAACCATGCCGCGGCCTCGGCGATGCGGTCGCGCTGCGTATGCCACGGCACCGGCGGTGCGGCGAGCTCGAGCTCTTTGGCCAGGGCGGCGCTCACGCCGCTCGCGCGATCGCGCAGGCTCGCGAGCGTGCCGGCCGCGCCGCCGAACTGCAGCACGAGCACGCGCGCGCGCAGCTCGGCGAGCCGCGTGCGATGACGCAGCAGCGCGTCGAGCCACTGCGCGAACTTCAGGCCGAGCGTGATCGGCAATGCCTGCTGCAGCCAGGTGCGGCCGATCATCGGCGTCGCGCGATGTGTGCGCGCGAGCGTCGCGAGCGACGCGCACGCGTCGTCGAGCATCGGCTCGAGCACGTCGAGCGTATCGCGCAGCTGAAGGACGGTCGCGGTATCGATGATGTCCTGGCTCGTCGCGCCCCAATGGACGAACTTCGCGGCCTCGGCATCGTCGGCCTTCACCTGCGCGGTGAGCTGCTTGACGAGCGGAATCGCGAGATTGCCGCCGAGCGCCGCGTCGCGCGCGAGCGCATCGGCATCGAGACGGTCGGCCACGCACGCGCGTTCGATCGGCGCGACCGCGGCGGCCGGGATGACCTGTTGCACGGCCAGCGCGCGCGCGAGCGCGGCTTCGACGTCGAGCATCCGCTGGACGGTGGCACGGGGCGACCAGATCCGGTTGAGCGGCTCGATGCCGCAGATGAGGGAGGTCAGGCGGGCGCTGTCTTCGAGCATGGCGTCGGATGGGAAAACGGGTGGCCTATTGTCCACCGAAGCGCGCCGGCGTGCGCACGCGCGCGCCGGCCGCTTGCGGTTCAGGCCGCCTTGCGCGTCGCGTCGATCAGCGGCACGCCGGTCAGCTTCTGCAGTTCGTCGAACGACAGGTCGGTGAAGATCTCGCTCACCGCGAGGCCGTCGGACGTCACGTCGAGCACGGCGAGATCCGTATAGATGCGGCTCACGCACTGCACGCCCGTCACCGGATACGAGCACTGCGCGACGATCTTGCTCTCGCCCTGCTTCGTCAGGTGCTCCATCATCACGAACACCTGCTTCGCGCCGATCGCGAGATCCATCGCGCCGCCGACCGCCGGAATCGCATCGGGCGCGCCCGTATGCCAGTTCGCGAGGTCGCCGTTCGCGGACACCTGGAACGCGCCGAGCACGCAGTAATCGAGATGGCCGCCGCGCATCATCGCGAACGAATCGGCGTGGTGGAAGTAGGCGCCGCCCGTAAGCAGCGTCACGTGCTGCTTGCCGGCGTTGATCAGCTCGTCGTCTTCCTCGCCGGGCGCGGGCGCCGGGCCCATGCCGAGCAGGCCGTTCTCGCTGTGCAGGAAGATTTCCTTGCTCGGATCGAGGTGGTTCGCCACCAGCGTCGGCACGCCGATGCCGAGGTTTACATACGCGCCTTCGGGGATGTCCTGGGCGACGCGCTTGGCCATTTCATCGCGGGTCAGTCGTTTCATGTCGGATCTCCTCGGGCGGTCAGGCGGCTTGCGATGCGCGTGCTGCGGCCAGCTCGGCCGCATGCGCTGCCTGCGGCACTTCGACGATGCGCTGCACGAAAATCCCCGGCGTCACGATGTGTTCCGGGTTCAGCGCGCCGAGCGGCACGACCTGCGACACCTGCACGATCGCGACCTTCGCGGCGCTCGCCATGATCGGCCCGAAGTTGCGCGCGGTCTTGCGATAGACGAGATTGCCCCAGCGATCGCCCTTGTACGCCTTCACGAGCGCGAAATCGGCGTGAATCGGCGTTTCGAAGACGTACGGCTTGCCGTCGATCACGCGCGTTTCCTTGCCTTCCGCGAGCTTCGTGCCATAGCCGGTCGGCGTGAAGAAGCCGCCGATGCCGGCACCCGCCGCGCGAATGCGCTCGGCCAGGTTGCCCTGCGGCACGAGCTCCAGCTCGATCTCGCCGGCGCGGTACAGCGCGTCGAACACCTGCGAGTCGCTCTGGCGCGGGAACGAGCAGATGATCTTGCGCACCCGCTTCGCCTTCAGCAGGGCCGCCAGGCCCGTCTCGCCGTTGCCCGCGTTGTTGTTGACGATCGTCAGGTCGCGCGCGCCCTGCTCGATCAGCGCGTCGATCAGCTCGGACGGCATGCCGGCCGTGCCGAAGCCGCCGATCATGATCGTCGCGCCGTCGTGAACGTCGGCGACCGCCGACTGAAGCGATTCGAAAATCTTGTTGACCATGTCTCTTCCTGATACGAACCCGCGGCACGATGCGCGGCTGTCGGAGGAACACGCGCGTGCCGCGTGCCGTGCCGAAACCGGCTCCGGCTTCGGCGTTTTGTTCGCTAATCGAACCTAGATTCGATTAGCGAACGATGGGCCGATCATAGAGTCGCGCACAGCGCGTTGTCAAGGCGGGATGTTTCGGGGCCGGCTTCGTCGTCGAACGGCAGCCCGACGTAGTTTTCCGCGAGCGATTGCGCGGCGGCACGCGAGCGCGTCACGTACTTCAGTTCCGCGAGCTTGAGCCGGTTCACGAACGGCGTATCGTCGGCAGACGGGTGCAGCATGTTCGTCATGAAGTACGAGAAATGCTCGGCGCGCCACACGCGCTCGAGGCAGGTCGCCGAATACGCATCGAGCGCCGTCGCGTCGCCGGTCCGGTAGCGCGCTCCGAGCGCGCGCGACAGCGCGCGGACGTCGGCGACCGCGAGGTTCATCCCCTTCGCGCCGGTCGGCGGCACGATGTGCGCCGCGTCGCCGGCGAGGAACAGGCGGCCGTACTGCATCGTCTCCGACACGAAGCTGCGCATCGGCGTCACGCTCTTCTGCGTGATCCGGCCCTCGGTCGGCGTCCAGCCCGTGTCGTTCGAAAAGCGCGTATGCAGTTCGTCCCAGATCCGCGCGTCGGACCAGGCGCCGAGATCCTCGTCCGGGCGGCACTGCAGATACAGCCGCGTGACGGTCGGCGAGCGCATCGAGAACAGCGCGAAGCCGCGCTCGTGGTGCGCATAGACGAGCTCGTCGAGCGACGGCGCCGCGTCGGCGAGGATGCCGAGCCACGCGAACGGATAGACGCGCTCGAACGTGCGCAGCCGCTCGGCCGGAATCGTCTGCCGCGCGATCCCGTGGAAGCCGTCGCAGCCGGCAATGTAGTCGCAGTCGATGCGGTCCGCGCGGCCGTCGGCGTGCTTGAACGTGACGAACGGGCGATCGCCGTCGACATCGTGCAGCGCGACGTCGGTCACGTCGAAATGCATCGGATGACCGTGCTCGACGCCGGCCGCGATCAGGTCGCGCACGACCTCGTGCTGGCTATAGACCGTGATCGCGCGGCCGCCGGTCAGGCCGCTCAGATCGATGCGGTGACGCTGGCCGCCGAACAGCAGCTCGATCCCGTGATGCTGGAGCCCTTCGCGCCGCATGCGGTCGCCGAGGCCGGCCGCATTGAGCGTGTCGACGGTGCCCTGTTCGAGCACGCCCGCGCGAATGCGGTTCTCGCAGTATTCGCGCGAGCGCGCTTCGAGGAGGATCGATTCGACGCCTTGCAGGCGCAGCAGATGGGAAAGCAGAAGGCCGGCGGGGCCGGCGCCGATGATGGCGACCTGGGTGCGCATGACATGTCTCCTGTCGACCGGGCGGCGGCTTCGCGCCTGCACCGGATCGGTTCGAAATTGAACATTGGTTCGATTGGTGAACGCATTTCAGCGCTTTCCCGACTATGCGGCAACGCGATTCCGGAGATAACTTCTATCCGTTTTCAAGATATTGGCCGGCAATGGACGCGCTCGATCTGAACCTCATTCCCTATCTCGTCGCGCTCGACGACACGCGCAACGTGAGCCGCGCGGGCGAACTGCTCGGCGTCAGCCAGCCGCGCGTGAGCACGGCGCTCGGGCGCCTGCGCGCGTATTTCGGCGATCCGCTGTTCGTGCGCACCTCGCGCGGGATGGAGCCGACGCCGCGTGCGCTCGCGCTGCTGCCCGCCGCGCGCGACGCGCTCGCGCAGATCGAGCGCGGGCTCGTCGCGCCGCACGACTTCGATCCGGCCGCGAGCACGCATACGTTTTCGATCGCGCTGTCGGACGTCGGCGAGATCGTGTTTCTGCCGAAGCTGCTGCAGGCGTTCGCGCAGTGCGCGCCGCATGCGAACCTGCGCTCGGTGTCGCTGCCGCACGATGAAGTCGGGCGCGGCCTCGAGGCCGGCTCGATCGATCTCGCGGTCGGCTATTTCCCCGATCTCGACGGCAACAACTTCTTCCAGCAGCGTCTGTTCACGCATCGCTTCGTGTGTCTGATGCGGCGCGGCCACCCGCTCGAGCAGGCGCGGCCGTTCACCGTCGAGCAGTTCCTCGAAAGCGGGCATGCGGTCGTGCGCGCCGAGGGACGCAGCCAGGAAGTGCTCGAGAAATATCTCGCGAAGCAGCGAATGCAGCGCCGCGCGGTGCTCGAGACGCCGCACTTCATGAGTCTGCCGTTCATCCTGAGCCGCACCGATCTGATCGCGACGGTGCCGCACGCGATCGGTTACGCCTACGCGGCCGAGCACGCGTTCATCGTGCCGGTCGAGCCGCCGCTGCCATTGCCGCGCTTCGACCTGAAACAGCACTGGCATCGCAAATTCCACAACGATCCGCGCACGGCGTGGCTGCGCGGCGTCGTCGCGTCGCTGTTCAACGACGAGCAGGACGAGTGGCCGAAGTGAGCGCGGGGCCGCACGCACGAAGCGCGAAAGCATGAAACAATGCCCGGATACCGCGCCGCCGCAAACGGCGCCTTCGATGGAGCAACGCTATGGGAAAAAAAACCGCGCGGTCCGAGCCGGCCGCATCCCGCCCGAGTCGTGAAGAAGCCGAGGACGCCGTACGCGTCCTGCTGCGCTGGGCCGGCGACGATCCGACGCGCGAAGGGCTGATCGATACGCCTGCGCGCGTCGTGCGCGCCTACGAGCAGTTCTTCGCCGGCTATGCGATCGAGCCGCGCGACATCCTCGCGCGCACGTTCAGCGAAGTCGACGGCTACGACGAAATGATCGTGCTGAAGGACATCCGCTTCGAGAGCTACTGCGAGCATCACATGGTGCCGATCATCGGCCGCGCGCACGTCGCGTATCTGCCGAATCACCGTGTGGTCGGCATCTCGAAGCTCGCGCGCCTCGTCGATGCGTTCGCGAAGCGTCTGCAGATCCAGGAAAAGATGACGGTGCAGATCGCCGACACGCTGTTCGACGTGCTGCAGCCGAAAGGCGTCGGCGTGATACTCGAAGCCGCGCATCAGTGCATTTCGACGCGCGGCGTGCACAAGCCGGGCGTCGAGATGGTCACGTCGCGGATGCTCGGCACGTTCCGCACCGATCCGTCGACGCGGCGCGAATTCCTGTCGATCGTCGCGAACCCGTCTTCCGTGAACCTGACGAATACGTAAATGCAGTCAACGAAGCAAGCGGCGGATGCGCCCGTCGTGCTGGTGACCGGCGCCGCGCGCCGTGCCGGCCGCGCATTCGCCGAGTATTTCGCCGCGCACGGCTATCGCACCGCCGTGCACTACGACCGCTCGGCCGACGCGGCCGAAGCGGCGGCCCGCGCGATCGCCGAACGCGGCCCCGACTCCGTCGCGCTGCAGGCCGACTTGTCCGACGAGGCCCAGATCGCGTCGCTGATCGACGCCGTGTACGCGCGCTTCGGCCGCCTCGACGTGCTCGTGAACAATGCGTCGGTGTTCTGGCAGGACCATTTCCCGAGCTTCGATCTCGCCGCGTTCGATCACGCGTGGACCGTGAACTGTCGCGCGCCGATCCTGCTCACGCGCGCGTTCTACGAGCGCGCGCGGGCAGCGGGCACGCAGGGCGTCGTCGTGAACGTCGTCGATCAGAAGATCAAGGAAAACTTCCATCGCGACCATTTCAGCTATACGGTCGCGAAGGCGGCGCTCGGCAATCTGACGCAGATGCTCGCGCTGTCGGCCGCGCCCGTGCTGCGTGTGAACGCCGTGTTCCCGGGCCTGATGCTGCCGAGCGACGACCAGACGCAGGCCGATTTCGAACACGCGAGCCGAGCGTCGACGCCGCTCGCGCGCATCGCGGGCCCCGACGACGTCGCGAGCGCGATCCTGCTGCTGACGGGCAGCGCGTACAACGGCGTGGATTTCGTCGTCGATGCGGGGCAGAACCTGATTCGCGTCGATCAGGACGTGCTGTACAAGCATCGCTCGCCGAGCAGCCGGCACTGACGATCGGCGCGCGCGAAGCGCGCCGCCTTTTGCACTGCCACAAGCCGCTGCGCCGGCGACGATTTCGCCGCTTCGGCGTTGCGCCGATTCCGGCGTTCCTGCGTTCCTGCCTACGGCCCGCAGCGGCCGCTTCCCGACACGCGCGTGCCGCGTTACGGCTTCTCCGCGCGCTCGCCTTCCCGCACCTTCCCCTGCGCGACGCTCGTGCCGGGCGGCACGCTGTGCGTGAGCCACACGTTGCCGCCGATCACCGACCCGCGCCCGATCGTCACGCGGCCGAGAATCGTCGCGCCCGCGTAGATCACGACGTCGTCCTCGACGATCGGATGGCGCGCATTGCCCTTGACGAGCGCGCCGTCGCCGTCGGCCGGGAAGCTCTTCGCACCGAGCGTGACGGCCTGATAGACGCGCACGCGCTCGCCGATGATCGCCGTCTCGCCGATCACGACGCCCGTGCCGTGATCGATGAAGAAGCTCGGCCCGATCTGCGCGCCGGGGTGAATGTCGATGCCGGTGGCCGAATGCGCGATCTCGTTGATGAACCGCGCGAGCAGCGGCACGCCGAGCCGGTGCAGCGCATGCGCGAGCCGGTGATGCATCATCGCCAGCACGCCCGGATAGCACAGCAGGATTTCGGTGATGTGTTGCGCGGCGGGATCGCCGGCATAGGCGGCCTGGATATCGCTGACGAGCAAGGCGCGAATCGCCGGCAGCTGCCTGCCGAATTCGCGTGCGATCTCGAACGCGCGTTCCTCGAGTGCCGCCGGCGGCGTATCGGCATGCTCGGGCAGGAACGGCAGCGCGCGGCGGATCTGTTCGGAGAGGATGCGCAGCGTGCTTTCGAGCGTATGGCCGACGTAGTAGTCGACGCTTTCGTCGGTGAGATCCGGCGCGCCGTAATGCGTCGGAAACATCGACGCGCGCAGGCCGGTCACGATCTTGCAGATCGCGTCGCGCGACGGCAGTTCGCGGATGCCGCGCGGATGACGCGTGCGGTGGCGCTCCTCGCGCGATTCGCGCAGGCCGGCGACGATTTCTTCGAGGCCCCACTGACGGACGGGTGATGTCGACATAGGTCAAAGCAGACGGCCGAGCTGCGTCGCTCGGCCGCGAATAAAGTGACGGGTCCGACAAGATTACCGCGTTTTTCGCCGGCGGGCGGCATGCCGCGCATCGGCTCGATGGCCGATGCCCGTCACAGCCGCGACGTCACATCGTGATGCTGCTCGCGTCGATCCAGCGCACCGCCCAGTCGCGCGCGTGCGCGATGGCAGCGTCCTCGTCGTTGAACTGGAGGTCGGACGGAAAAAAACGGTTCGCCACGAGCTCCCCGTCGCTCGATCGCGAGATCACGACGTAGGGCTTGAACGAACCGTCGCTGGTGCGCGCGGGCGCGCAATTCAACAGATAACCGCGATGCGTGAAGGCAGTAGTCGCTTGCATGGAATCCGCCACCTCTAGTCCCTTGCTTTGTTGTTCACTACCCGTCTTGGAGGGTGTTGGCGCCCCGGCGCGGGCAGAGGCGGCGAGTTCGCATCCCCTGTCGCCGCTTCGCAAGAAACGAATCATACTCTGGAGAAAACGCGGGTTCTAGTTGAAATAAATCATGACGAATCAGTGCGCGCGCAGGCGACCGCGGCGATCGCCCGCGCGCCGTTTTCCCGTCGTGCCCGGAACGGGATTTGCTTGATCCGGAGCGTTTCGCCGCGAGGAGCGTCGCGATGGCGTCATCGACCCCAAACCGTCCTGTCCGTCCGCGCAGCATCGAACTCGACAACGACGACACGCTCGACAGCACCGTCGATACCGACGGCAAGCACCGCGAGGCCGCGCGCCTTGCCGGCGGCGGACCGTTCTCTCCCGACCAGATCACGCGCAGCAATGCATCGCTCGTCAACGCGATGCCGGAGGCCGGCGACGGCCTCGCCGGCTTCGACAGCCGGCCGGGCGGCAATCATCCGGCGTTCGCGCTGCGTGCGGGCTATGTGCTCGTCGAAAAGGGTTTCGACGCGCCGGCCGCCGTCGGCGACGACACGTTCGGCGCCGTGCACCGGATGTACGGCAGCGTGTACGGGCCCGGCCACGATCGACGGCCCGGGCGGGTGATCGAGCTGGCGCCGGCCAACCGGTAGCCGGCGCGGCAGGTCGCGCACGGCGCCGAGGCGCGGCGCGCGTTGCTTGCGCGTCGGCACGTGCGTTTGAATCGATCGTTTGCGGAACGGCTGCACCGCGGGCGATCGACGCGCGCGGGTATCGGCGCGCGCGGTGCGCATGCGTGCGTGCATGGTGCGGCATCGTGCGACGCAAGATACTGCGTCGCGCCGCCACGTCATGCGCGCTCGCCGCGACAACGCGCGGACCGGCTCGGCACTGCAAAGTCGCGGGCATTCGTTTACTCTGCGACGCAGCAACGCAGGCCGGAGCGGCCGTCCGGCCGACTTCCGTTCAACCGCCTCTCGGAGACACCATGTACAAACGCATTCTGGTTGCCGTCGACGGCAGCGATACGTCGCGCCACGCGTTCGAAGCAGCACTCGCGCTCGCGAAAGCGCATGGCGCGGAACTGCAGGCGCTCTACGTCGTCGAGAACGCCGCGATCTACTACAACGTGCCCGGCTACGATCCGTCGGTGCTGCGCGATCAGCTGCTCGCGCAGGGCGCCGAACTCGCGGCGGAATTCTCCGCGCAGATGCAGGCAGCGGGCGTCAAGGGCGAGACGCTGACCAACGAGGCGTCGTCGTTCAACGACGTCTCGTCGCTGATCCTCGACGGCGCAAAAGCGTTCGGCGCGGAGTTGCTCGTACTCGGCACGCACGGGCGTCGCGGCTTCCGCCGGCTCGTGCTGGGCAGCATCGCCGAACAGTGCGTGCGGCACGCATCGCTGCCCGTGCTGCTGATTCCTGCTGCCGCGCACGCGGACGCAGACGCAGGCGCATCGGCCTGAGCGCGGCATCGCGCGCGCCGGTTTCCGCGGCGCGCGGCCGCCTCGTGCCGATCGACCGGCGATCGAACGCAGATCGTTGCGCACGCACCCGATGCGGTGCGATGCGTATCACGCGCTCAAAGGCTCGCACGCGCGGGCGCGCCGTCGCGACGTTTTGTCACCCGACACGCGCATCTTGCGGTGGGACAATGATTCCGTCGATTCAACGCCGGAGTAAACATCATGCTGACGCCCGTCGCCACACGCCCCGCCGCCACGCCCCACGCAGCCGGCTGGGCGCCTCGTCAGGCTGCGCACTGCTCGTCGTGCGCGATGCGGCACCTTTGCATGCCGCAAGGCCTCGCCCCCGAAGCGCTGAGCCGCCTCGAAGCGGTGATCTGCGCCGCGCGTCCCGTCAAGCGCGGTGAAGCTCTGTTCCGCGAAGGCGATGCGTTCGACAACCTGTATGCGGTCCGTTCCGGTTCGCTGAAAACCGTTGCGACGCGTCACGACGGTCGCGAGCAGGTCACGGGCCTCCATCTCGCCGGCGAAGCGCTCGGCCTCGACGGCATCTGCGACGACACGCATCCGCGCACCGCGATCGCGCTCGAAGACAGCTCCGTCTGCGTGATTCCGTACGCCGCGCTGAAAGCGCTCTGCTCGGAAGCCGGCTCGATGCAGCTGCGCATGCACAAGCTGATGAGCGAGCAGATCGTGCGCGAAACCTCGCAGGCGATGCTGCTCGGTTCGCTGAATGCCGAGGAGCGGGTCGCCGCGTTCCTGCTCGACGTGTCGTCGCGCTATCTGAAGCGCGGTTACTCGCCGTCGGAATTCAATCTGCGGATGACGCGCGAAGACATCGGCAGCTATCTCGGCATGACGCTCGAAACGGTCAGCCGCACGCTGTCGAAATTCCAGAAGCGCGGCCTGATCGAAATGCGCGGCCGCCTCGTTCAGATCGTCGACTTCGACGGCCTGCATCACGTGTGATCGTGCGACGCGCGGCGCCTGCGCTGCGCGCCGCCTTCGCGCCTTTCTCCGCCCCTCCCCGCCTCTCCCCGCCGCACCGTCAATCGAGAAACAGCGCGGCGCGCGCCTTCAGCGCCGCGCTGAAATCGTCGAGCCAGCCGATCGATAGACGCCAGCTCTGCCAGTAAAGCTCGATGTCGACGGTGCGCCCGGCCGACATGTCGACCAGTTCGCCCGCCGCCAGTTGACGGTCGACCATCCGGTCCGGGCACATCCCCCATCCCAGCCCGGTTTCGCAGGCGCGCAGATAGCCCGCGACGTGCGGTATCCAGTGCTGCGGCGGATCGAGATCGGCCCGTGTCACGCGCCGGATGAAACGCGCCTGCAAACCGTCCTTCGGATTGAACATCACGCACGGCGCGCGGCGCAGTGCGTCGCGCGTGATACCGGCGCCGAAGTAGCGCGCATGAAACGCGGGCGAGCAGACCGCGCGGTAGCGGATGCGCCCGAGCCGCGTCGACCGGCAGCCCTGGATCGGCTCGGCCTGCGCGGTGACCGCGCCCTGCACGCTGCCGTCGCGGATGCGCTCGGCCGTATAGTCCTGATCGTCGATTACCAGATCGAGCAAGGTCTCGCGTTCGGCGCAGAATGGCGCGACGGCGTCGACGAACCAGGTCGCGACGCTGTCGTCGTTGACGGCCACGCGCAGCGTCGGCCACGTCGACGCGAGCGGCCCCGGCAACGCCGGCATCCGGCCCGACAGCTCGGCCTCGAGCAGCTGCACGCGCTCGGTATGCCGGCACAGCAGCGCGCCCGACGTCGTCGCGACGCACGGCTGACCGCGCTTCACGAGC
>NZ_JBQYLP010000207.1:0-29219 GCF_052683555.1 Burkholderia sp. BC1 | reverse complement strand
TAAAAAACACGTTCAGTTCCTTGGCTGCGCGTTCGAACGACCCGTGCCGGATCACCGCGGCCAGTGCGTCGAGCAATGCATAGTCGAGCATTAGCGTTCCTTAATCGACATTAGCTGATTTAGCTTCTCTTATTCGAGCGATGCCCGCAGACTAGCGCTACCCGATCCATCCGTCTACTGCTCACCCACCATGAACTGGCTCGCTTTCTCCCATGGCGCCGCGCTGTGCGCGTCGCTGATCGTCACCATCGGCGCGCAGAACGCGTTCGTGCTCCGGCAAGGGATCATGCGTTCGCATGTCGGCAAGATCGTGCTGCTGTGCGCGCTGTCCGACATGATCCTGATCGCCGCGGGCGTCGGCGGCGCGTCGGCGCTCGTCGAACGCTACCCGACGTTCGTCCATGCGGTGCTGTACGTCGGCCTCGCGTATCTGGCGTGGTTCGGCTTCAACGCGCTGCGCCGCGCGTTCAAGCCCGGGCACGAAACGCTCGACGTGCGCGGCGACGCTGTCGCGCCGCCGCCGCAAAGCGCGCTCGCGATCGTGTTGATGACGCTCGCGTTCACGTGGCTCAACCCGCACGTGTATCTCGACACGTTCCTGCTGATCGGCACGGCCGGCGCACGCGAACCGGAAGGCGCGCGGCTCGCGTTCGCGATCGGCGCGATGTCGGTCAGCATCGTCTGGTTCATCGGGCTCGGATACGGCGCACGACTGCTCGCGCCGTGGTTCCGCAAGGCCGTCGCATGGCGCGTGCTCGACGGTGCGATCGGCAGCATGGTGCTGTTTCTCGCGGCCGTGCAGCTGCGCTAACGCGCACGCGCTCGCGCTGCGATCGCGCCTCGATCGCAGCGGCCGCCGGTCGCCGATCGGCGCGCGCCATCCGTCATCTTCCGCAATCCGTCCGTTATCGCGCGTCGCCGCACGTTCCTGCATGAATCGAATCGATCGGTGACAATGGACGAGTCCCGCGGCACCGTCGACACGATGCCGCGCACGCCGCTGCGCTGCGATGCCGACGCCCCATGCCGGTGTCGCTCGCGCGGCTTCGTTCCGTCAATCGCATACACGGAGAGAAAGATGGCCCTACGCACCCTCGGCACGTCCAGCATTCAGGTTTCGCCGCTCGCATTCGGCGGCAATGTGTTCGGCTGGACCGTCGACGAGAACGCGTCGTTTTCGCTGCTCGACGCGCTCGCCGACACCGGCATCAATTTCATCGACACCGCCGACGTCTACTCGGCCTGGGCGCCCGGCAATCGCGGCGGCGAATCGGAAACCATCATCGGCAAATGGCTGAAGCGCACGGGCAAGCGCGAACAGGTCGTGATCGCGACCAAGGTCGGCATGCTCGAAGCGCGCGCCGGCCTGTCGAAAGACAACATCCTGAAAGCCGCCGACGATTCGCTGCGCCGCCTGCAGACCGACTACATCGACCTCTACTTCTCGCATCGCGATCTGCCCGACACGGCGCCGCTCGAAGAAACGCTCGCCGCATATCAGGCGCTGATCGACGCAGGAAAAGTGCGGATCATCGGCGCATCGAACTACAGCGGTGCGCGTCTGCGCGAAGCGGCCGAGATCAGCCGGCGCGACGGCCTGCCCGCGTACCAGGTGATCCAGCCCGAATACAACCTGTACGACCGCGCCGAGTACGAGCGCGATCTCGAGCCGGTCGTGCGCGACCTGAAGCTCGGCGTCGTCAACTACTACGCGCTGGCGAGCGGTTTCCTGTCGGGCAAGTACCGTAGCGAAGCCGATCTGAAGAAGAGCGTGCGCGGCAGCCGCGTCGCCGGCTATCTCGATGCGCGCGGGCTGCGCATTCTCGCGGCGCTCGACGCGGTATCGGCGAAGCACGGCACGCAGCCGGCCGCGATCGCGCTCGCGTGGCAGATCGCGCGGCCGACGATCACGGCGCCGATCGCGAGCGCGACGTCGCTCGCGCAACTTGCACTACTCGGCGATGCGCTGCGCGTGCAGCTCGATCAGGACGATATCCGGCAGATCGATGAAGCGAGTGCGGTTTGAGCGCACGCTGGGCGAGCGCGTCGCGCGGCGTTCGTGCGACCGGTGCGGCGGCGCGGCTGGTGTCAGCGCTCGCCGGACGGCACCGCGTCGCGCAACGCCATCGGCGACGCGCCGTAACGATCGCGGATCGCGCGGCTGAAATGCGCGTGGCTTGAAAACCCCCAGCGGAACGCGATCTCGCCGACGCTCGTCTTGCGCAGTCGCGCATCCGTCAGGTCGCGGTACGCATGCGACAGCCGCTCCGACCAGATGTGCTGCGCGATCGATTCGCCTTCTGCCGCGAACAGCCGGCTCAGATGGCGCAGCGACAGGCCGACCGCGTCCGCGACGGCCTGCGGCGCGAGCTCCGGCTCGCCGAGATGCGTCGCGATGTATTGCTTCGCGGTCAGCAGATACGACAGCGACGCGCGCGATGCATGGGCGCCGTTCACTTCCACGTCGATCAGTTCGACGACGAGCCGCCGCGTGTAATCGGCGAACCGCGTCGCTTCGCCTTCGACCGGATCCTGCATGAATCGCTCGACGTTCGTGCGCAGCGTCGCGCCGAGCATCGCGCCCGCGCCCGGCCGCGGCGTGATCCGCAGCGGCAGCGCGGCCAGTTCCGCATCGAGCCGGCCGTCGACCATCGCGATCGGCACATCGACGAGCAATTGCCGCATCGGCGTCAGGAATCCGAACAGGTAGGGCACGCGCGTGTCGTACACGACGATGTCGCCGGCCTCCGCGAGCAGGCATCGGTCGCGCTGAATGAAATACGCGCGGCCGCGCAGGATCTGGCAGGCAAACAGCGACTCCTTCGGCAACTGGCGCACCAGCGCCGGGTTGCGCTCGATCACGTGATCCTGACCGCTGATGTCCGTCAAGCCGAGGCCCGGCAGCGCGATGTCGGTCTTCTCGACATCGAGCCCGGCCGGCGACAACGACGAGCACCGCAAGCCGACCAGCGTCGCGGCGTTGAACGCATCCCAGTACGCCATGCGGTCGCGCACCGGCACGTCGGCCGTCGAGCCGCGCGTGCGAGATAGAACGGTCGATTGGGTCACGTGACCTCCTGGGGCGCCCGTCGTGCACGACGAACGGTGCGGTCGGGAACTTTCATTTTGAAATCAATGCGCACGATGTCCGTGCGGATCAAACAATCCGTCCCGCGTGGTCAATCGCGGGACGGACGGTCTGGCTACAGTCGATTCCACACCCAATCCGGAGGAGACGAACCGTGGTCGACAAAGCCGTAGCCGAATTCTGGCAAAACATCGCGCCGATTGCCAATCCGTTCAAGCCCGATGCGCTGCCCGAGGCGTACATTCCGAACGCCGTGTCGGATGACGAAAGATATTACGTTCCGTTCACCGAAACGGTTTCATCGCGGCCGCTGTGGATATCGCCGACGCAGAACAAATGGTGCGACATCCTGATGGCCAAACGGGCCGGGCTCGTGAATCGCCACTATCACCCACATGAAGTGTTCGCTTACACGATCTCCGGGAAGTGGGGCTACCTCGAGCACGAGTGGACGGCCACGCGCGGCGACTTCGTGTACGAAACGCCGGGCGAAGGCCATACGCTCGTCGCGTTCGATCATCCGGAGCCGATGCGCGCGTTCTTCATCGTCAAGGGCCCGCTGATCTGGCTCGACGACGAAGGCAATCCCGACGGCTACTTCGACGTGCATTCGTACATCGCGATGTGCAAGGCGCATTACGAGAAGGTCGGGCTCGGCGCGCACGCGGTCGAGAAGCTGTTTCGCTGACGCGCGTCGAGGCCGGCCATGCTATTCCGATCTTTTCCTCGACCGGCGTGGACGTACGAGAACAGATTGCTGCTGATCCTGTTCATGACGTTCGGCTTCGTCTTCTTCGACCGCCTCGCGCTGTCGTTCCTGTTTCCGTTCATGGCGGCCGAACTGCATTTGACCAATGCGCAGCTCGGCATGGTGTCGTCCGCGCTTGCGCTCACGTGGGCGCTGTCCGGCGCCGCGACGGGCGCGTGGTCCGACGCGCGCGGCACGCGCAAGCCGCTGTTGATCGCGGCCGTGCTCGGCTTCTCCGTGTGTTCCGCGCTGTCGGGCTTCGTCGGCGGCTTCGCGAGCCTGATCGCATTCCGCGCGCTGATGGGCATCGCCGAAGGGCCCGTCCTGCCGCTGTCGCAGTCGCTGATGATCGAGAGTTCGACGCCGAGCCGTCGCGGGCTGAACATGGGCCTGCTGCAAGGGTCCGCCGCGGGCCTGCTCGGCGCGATGATCGGCCCGCCGGTCGTGATCGGCATCGCGACCGCGGCCGGCTGGCGCGAAGCGTTCTACGTGTCGTGCATTCCGGGCATCGCGATCGCGTTCTGCATCTGGCGCTGGGTGCACGAGACACCGCCGGGCGGCGCGATCGACGCGCGCGCAGATGCATGCAGCGCAACGAAGGACACGACGAAGGGCGCGACGAAGGGCGCGACGGTCAGCCGCTGGGCGCTGCTGAAGGCGCGCAACGTCCTGCTGTGCGTGCTGATCAGCTGCTTTTTCCTCACGTGGTTCGTCGTCGTGATCTCGTTCGCACCGACATTCCTCGTCAGCAGCCGTCATTTTTCGGCATCCGACATGGGCGTCGTGATGACGTGCCTCGGTGCCGCCTGGGTGTTCTGGGGTTTCGCGGTGCCCGCGATCTCGGACCGCATCGGCCGCAAGCCGACGATGATCGTGTTCGCGCTGATCGCCGCACTGTGCCCGCTCGCGATGATTCACGTCGCGTCGCTCTGGGCGCTCTGCGCGCTCGTATTCGCGACCTATACGGGCCTCGGTTGCTTCACGCTCTTCATGGCGACGATTCCGGCCGAGACGGTGCCGCCCGGCGCGGTCGCCAGTGCGCTGGGCCTGATCATGGGCGCGGGCGAGTTGATCGGCGGTTTCGTCGCGCCCACCGTCGCGGGCTTCGCCGCAGACCGCTTCGGGCTGTCGTTCGCGATGGAGATGTCGGCCGCAGGCGCACTCGTCGCCGGCCTGCTGTCGATCGGCCTCGTCGAAACTGCGCCCGCGGTATTGCGCAAGCGCGCGCTCGCGAGCGCCGCCGCGCGCCGTTTCGATACGCAAAACCTCGGAGGACGCTGACATGCGCGCACTTCAATGGCATGGCCCGCGCGACGTCCGTCTCGTCGACATCGACACGCCGCGCGTCGGGCCGGGCGAGGTACGCATCGCCGTCGCGTATTGCGGCATCTGCGGCAGCGATCTGCACGAGTACGCGGACGGCCCGCATGCGATTCCCGTCGACGCACCGCATCCGCTGTCCGGGCGCACCGCACCGCTGACGCTCGGTCACGAATTCTGCGGCACCGTCGTCGAAGTCGGCGCGGGCGTAACGACGTTGCGCGCCGGCGACCGCGTCGCGGTCGAGCCCGAGTATCGCTGCCAGCGCTGCGCGTACTGCCGGGCCGGCTCGTACAACCTCTGCGTATCGATGGGCTTTGCCGGGCTCATGGGCGACGGCGGAATGGCCGACTTCGCGGTCGTGCCGGCCTATATGCTGCATCGCCTGCCCGAGGGCGTCACGCTCGAACAGGCGGCAGTGCTCGAGCCCGCCGCCGTCGCGCTGCATGCACTGCGGCGCGGCGAGCTGCGGCTCGGCAATACCTGCGCGGTGTTCGGCCTCGGGCCAATCGGACTGCTGCTGATCATGCTCGCGAAGCTGCAGGGCGCGACCACGATCGTCGCCGTCGACGTGTCGCCGCAGCGCCTCGCGGCCGCGAAGCGTTTCGGCGCGACGCATGCGTTCGACGCCCGCTCGCTCGATGCGGCCGCACTGCGCGACGCGATTCGCGCGGAAACCGGCGGTCTCGGCGTCGACGTCGCATTCGAGGCGGCCGGGCTGCCCGCGACGTTCGAAGCCGCGATGCACGCCTTGCGCAAAGGCGGACGCGTCGTGATGGTCGGGCTGATGCCGCACGCGGGCTTCGATGCGTTTCGCGCCGTCAACGACGAGCTGACCTTCACGGCGAGCGTCGGCTACCGGCACGCATACGACGATCTGCTGCGCATCGTCGCGTCCGGCGCGCTCGATCCGGCGTCGATCGTCACGCGCACCGTCTCGCTCGAGCACGCGATCGCCGACGGCTTCGACGCGCTGCTCGCCGACCGCACGCAGATCAAGATTCTCGTTTCACCGGCGCTCGGCGCGAGCCGCCGCGCCTATGCCTCGGGGAGCATCGAACATGAGCCCAGCGCAGACGTTTGAGCGCAAGACCGTCGTCGTGACGGGCGGTACATCGGGAATCGGCGCACATACCGCACTGCGCTTCGCGGAAGCGGGCGCGTCGGTCGTCAGCATCGGGCTGCAGGCCGCGGGCCCGCATGCGCCGGTGCACGAGCGCATCCGGAACGTCGAGCTCGACGTCGCCGACAGCGACGCGCTGACGCGCACGATCGGCGCCCTGCCGCGCATCGACGTGCTCGTCAACGGCGTCGGCATCAGCCGGCACGCGGACGAATATCGGATGGACGAATTCGAGCACGTGCTGAACGTGAATCTCACGTCGGTGATGCGGGCGTCGGACGCCGCGCGCCCGGCGCTCTCCGTGGATGGCGGCGCGATCGTCAACATCGCGTCGATGTACACGTATTTCGGCAGCAAGGACCGACCCGCGTATAGCGCCAGCAAAGGCGGGATCGCGCAGCTCACGCGTTCGCTCGCGCAGGCCTGGGCCGACCGCGGCATCCGCGTCAATGCGGTCGCGCCGGGCTGGATCGATACGCCGCTCAGCAGCGCGTTGATGGCCGATGCGCAGGCGTCGCGTCGAATCCTCGAGCGCACGCCGCTCGGGCGATGGGGCAAGCCCGATGAAGTCGCCGACGTGATCCTGTTTCTCTGCTCGCCCGGCGCGTCGTTCGTGACCGGTGCGATCGTTCCCGTCGACGGCGGCTATTCGACGGTCTGATCGAATGTGCGGCGCTTCGTCGATGCGCGTTTGTGGCGGCACGCAGCGCATTCGCTTCGCGCGCCGCCAGGCGCGTCACGCCGCGCTTTCGCAGTCGCTCCAGTATGCAAACGGATCGCGATGCTCGGGGTAGTGCTCGTCGAGCCACTTCAGCAGCGTCGCGCGCGCCTTGTCGAGATCGGCCTTGAACGGCGCACTCGTGATTTCGTGGACGTCGCCGGACGTTTCGCGGTCGATCACGAGGCAGCGCCAATCGGGGCCGTCGAGATCCGGGTCGTCGGACGCCCTCGACGACTTACCCCAGCCGGATCCCTTGCGCGCATCGATGTAATACCGCGGATGCACTTTCAGGTACGACATCTCGCCGCCCTGCAGGCTGCTTTCCGCACGCAGCACGCCGCGCGCGTCGACGATCTGCGTGATGCCCGGCAGTTCGCGCACGCGCCAGCCGGCCGGCAACGTCGCGACGGCGCGAACCGCGTCGTACAGCCCCCACGTCAAACCCCACGCTTGCGCCATCCGTTTCATGAATGCATCGGCGCTCGGATAGCCGCGCAGCTGGATTCGCGTCGACACCGTGACGTCGACTCGGCCGCCCCGGCCGGAATCGCCCGATGCCGGCGCGAACGGATCGCCGGGACGCGCCGCGCCCTCGCCGCCGGCCGGCGGGACGTCCGAAAACAATTGATCGAGCGCCGCGCGCGCTTTGGACGATTTGTTCGTTCTGTTCATTGCAATGCTCCTGTAGCAGCAGTCGGTTCCTGGACGAAGTGTGACGTGGATCGGCCGGCGTCGCCACTTCGGGCTCGGCGCGGGCGCGCCGGTACGACAGCCGTTCCGCGTGAGTACCCCATCCCTCCCCGATTAATCTCCTTGACGCCCTATCTTTCGATATATATCTTTAGATATGTTTTCCGATATATAGGACACGATCATGCGACACCATTCCTTCAACGGCCATGCGCGATGCGCCGGCCGCGACGCGCATATCCGTCACGACTGGCTCGCGGGCCTTTGGCATGCGATCGGCCGCCATCGTCGCGGCCACGATCCGTTCGGCGGCGGCCCGTTCGGCGGCCCGGGCGGCCGTGGCGGGCGCGGCGGCTTCGGCGACTTCGGTGACGACGGCATGCCGCGCGGCCGCCAGTTCACGTCCGACGATCTGCAGCTTCTGCTGCTCGCCTTGCTCGCCGAGCAGCCGAGCCACGGCTACGAGCTGATCAAGGCGCTCGACACTCGCTCGAGCGGCTTCTACAGCCCGAGTCCCGGCATGGTCTATCCGGCGCTGACGTATCTCGAAGAAGTCGGCTACGTCGCGTCGCAAGCCGAAGGCAATCGCAAGCGCTACGCGCTGACCGACGCCGGCCGCACCCATCTCGATGCACAACGCGAGCGCGTCGACACGCTGTTCGCTCGCCTCACGCATCTCGCGCGAAAGATGGAATTCATGCGCCGCGCCTTCGCCGGCGAAGCGTCGGGCGCCGGAGCGTCGGGCGCCGATGCGTCGGGCCGCGCAGCGCCGGACGAAGCGCAAGCCGGCTGGCTGCCCGAGTTCGTCGACGCACGCGTCGCGCTGAAGCATGCACTGCTGCACAAGAGCGCCGCATCGCCCGACGAGCAGCGGCGCATCGCGGCCATTCTGCGCCGTGCGATCGCCGAAATCGAAGGCCGGTCCGACGTGTAACGCGCGCCGTCCGTCACATTTCCTGGAGAACGGATTGAATACCACCCTTGCCGACCGCACCGTGACGCGCGTGCGTCACACACTGAAATTCCGCCTGCTGCAGGTGCTGCGCGTGCACGCGGTCACGCCGCATCTGCTGCGCGTCACGCTCGGCGGCCCCGATCTCGCCGATTTCGAATCGTCGTCGTTCGACGATCACGTCAAAGTGTTTTTCCCGGCGCCGGGCACCGAACGGCCCGCGTTGCCGACGCTCGGCGCGAACGGCCCCGAGTTTCCTGAAGGCGAGCCGAAGCCGGTCGCGCGCGACTTCACGCCGCGCCGCTTCGATCGCGCCGCATGCGAACTGGATCTCGAATTCGTGATGAATCATCCGGGGCCCGCGTCGCAGTGGGCGGCACAGGCGCGGCCCGGCCAGTGGCTCGGAATCGGCGGGCCGCGCGGCTCGTTCGTCGTGCCGACCGGCTTCGACTGGCATCTGCTGATCGGCGACGATACGGCGCTGCCGGCCGTCGCGCGACGCATCGAGGAACTGCCGGCCGGCGCGCGCGTCGCCGTCGTGCTCGAAGTCGCGGATCGCAGCGCGAAGATCGCGTTCGACGCGCGCGCCGACGTGCACGAGATCTGGCGCTTCCGCGACGAAGGCAACGGCGACGCACTGCTGGACGCCGTGCGCGACCTGCCGCTACCGGAGGGTGATGGCTATGTATGGGCAGCCGGCGAAGCGCTCGCGATCCGTGCGGTGCGCGCGCATCTGACCGGCGAACGCGGCATCGACAAATCGCGCATTCGCGCGTCCGCGTACTGGAAGCGCGGCGCGGCGGCCGTACACGAGACGCTCGACGACTGACGCGCCCGCGCGGCATCGGGTTTTCGCTTCATGCAGGGCGCGCGGCAACCGCGCGCATCCGGACGCCGCGGCCGGCACGGGCTTGGCAGCGGCATCGCGCCTGGTATATATCTGTGTGAGCGGCAGCGCTGTCGGGAGACAGCGGCCGCCGCGTGCCCAGGAGCGCCCGATCATGACAAAAGAAAATCACGCTGCGCCTTTCGTTCGTCACCTGAAGATCGTCGGTTATTGCGGCCTTGCCGCGGTCGTCCTCGCGCTGTTCGTTGCGATGTGCGCGATCCTGAAGGAAAGCGCGCTCGAACGCGATGCGGTCGCGCAGCAGTCGACCGACACCACCGAACTGCACGGCACGACCGGCCCGTCCGCGACGGCCGAAGCGGCGAAGACGCCCGGCTGATTGCGTCACGGCGCGGCGCGTGAGGCGCCTGCGTGGCGCTGTACTACCGGATTCGATTACGGCGCAGGCTGGCGCCCCATGATCACGGCGTGCACGGCGTCGCCGATCCGGTCGAGCGTATCGACCGCCCGCCGCGCATACAGATGCGCGGCCAGCGCGCCCGCGGTGCCGACGAGCACGCCGCCCGCCATGTCGAACGGCCAGTGCACGCCCGCATAGATACGCCCCCACGCAATCGCGAGCGCCAGCGCCGCCATCACCCAGCCCGTCACGCACGTCGTGCTGCCGAGCAGCATGCCGACCGCGACGCTCCATGCGAACGTCATGTGATCGCTCGGAAACGAGCTGTCTGGCGCGTGCGGAATGAGTTGCGTGCCGACGCCGGCCATGAACGGCCGCGGCGAGAACCACAGATGGCCGATCGCCTGCGCGAGCAGGAGCGCGACGCACGCGCCGACGCCGGCCTCGATCGCCTGCCGCCGCGTCGTACGCTCGCCGAAGAGCCAGGTCAGCAGCAGCATCGCGGGCAACGCATAGACGACCCAGTCTGCGGCGAAGATCGCGAGGCGGGTGACACCCGCGTTCGGCGCGTGGCCGGCATTGAGAGCGGAAAACAGCGTCAGATTGATGTTATGCATGAATCGATTCTGGGGACGGAAAGGCTCGGCCGGATCGCGCGGCCGTACGCGACGTTGCGGCGGGCTGGCTTGAATGACGCTCAATGCGGGCACCGTACGGGATGACGCACGGTCCGCTGCGGCGAACGCACTTAGAACCCGCACTGCAACACAAGTTCACGAAATTGTCACATTCCGCGCGGTCGGCTCCCGAAAATCCTCCCCTCGCATCCCGAAAAACCTCACCTTGTTTCACATTTGCGCGCGACCGATGGTGCGATCATCGGCCAGCCGCGCGGCGATTCGCGCCGTCTCGACCATTCGCCTCAACATTTGCGCAGTCAATTCTTCAGAATGCGCAACAATTATTTCCGATTGCGGCATCGCACAACGGCGGCACACAGGCATAGGATTACGAGCAGTCTTCGACGAAGCGATCAACAACAAGGAGTCCGCATGAAAATCAGCGATGTCCGATCGAAAGCGTTTGCGATGCCATTGACGAGCCCCGCCTTCCCGATGGGCCCCTATCGTTTCGTCGATCGCGAATTCCTCATCATCACGTACCGCACGGATCCGGACCGTCTTCGTGAAATCGTGCCCGAGCCGCTGAAGGTCACCGAGCCGCTCGTCCATTACGAATTCATCCGCATGGCCGACTCCACCGGCTTCGGCGACTACACCGAAAGCGGCCAGGTGATTCCCGTCGAATACAACGGCCAGCCGGGCGGCTACACGCTCGCGATGTATCTGGACGATCACCCGCCGATCGCCGGCGGCCGCGAGCTGTGGGGCTTTCCGAAGAAGCTCGCGTCGCCGACGCTGCACGTGAACACCGATCACATCCTCGGCACGCTCGACTACGGCAAGGTGCGCGTCGCGACCGGCACGATGGGCTACAAGCACAAGGAACTCGACATCGCCGAACAGGCGAAGCGTCTCGCCGGGCCGAATTTCCTGCTGAAGATCATTCCGCACGTCGACGGCACCGCGCGCGTCTGCGAACTCGTGCGCTACTACATGCAGGACATCGTGATGAAGGGCGCATGGACGGGCCCCGCATCGCTCGAACTGTCGCCGCACGCGCTCGCGCCGGTCGCGGATCTGCCGGTGCTCGAGATCGTCGAGGCGCGCCACCTCGTCGCCGATTTGACGCTCGGTCTCGGCGAAGTCGTCTACGATTACCTGGCTCAGTAACCTCCGCAGTCGTTACTTCCTGTCAATCCTTTCACTACCGGAATTCGAACATGAGCAACCTGAATGGCAAGACCGCAGTCGTCACGGGCGCCGCGAGCGGCATCGGCAAGGAAATCGCGCTGGAGCTGGCGAAGGCGGGTGCGGCCGTCGCGATCGCCGATCTGAACCTGGACGGCGCGAACGCGGTCGCCGACGAGATCAACAAGGCCGGCGGCAAGGCGATCGGCGTCGCGATGGACGTGACCAACGAGGAAGCCGTCAACACCGGCATCGACAAGGTCGCGGAGACGTTCGGCTCGGTCGACATCCTCGTGTCGAATGCCGGCATCCAGATCGTGAACCCGATCGAGAACTACTCGTTCGCCGACTGGAAGAAGATGCAGGCGATTCACGTCGACGGCGCGTTCCTCACGACCAAGGCCGCGCTCAAGCACATGTACAAGGACGATCGCGGCGGCGTCGTGATCTACATGGGCTCGGTGCACTCGCACGAGGCGTCGCCGCTGAAGTCCGCGTACGTGACGGCCAAGCATGGCCTGCTCGGTCTCGCGCGCGTGCTCGCGAAGGAAGGCGCGAAACACAACGTGCGCTCGCATGTCGTGTGTCCCGGTTTCGTACGCACGCCGCTCGTCGACAAGCAGATTCCGGAGCAGGCCAAGGAACTCGGCATCAGCGAAGAGGAAGTCGTGAAGAAGGTGATGCTCGGCAATACGGTCGACGGCGTGTTCACGACCGTGCAGGACGTCGCGCAGACGGTGCTGTTCCTGTCGGCGTTCCCGAGCGCGGCGCTGACCGGTCAGTCGTTCGTCGTCAGCCACGGCTGGTTCATGCAATGAAGCCGCACGCCCGCACCGAAAAGCAGGCGGTCGACGCGGCCGAGCTGCAGCACGAAGCCGGCGCGCCGGCTGCCGCGCGCTCGCTGCCGTACGAGACGATCGCGCTCGTGCTGCAAGGCGGCGGCGCGCTCGGCGCGTATCAGGCCGGCGTATTTGAAGGCCTGCACGAGGCCGGCATTCCGCTCGACTGGATCGCGGGCATCTCGATCGGTGCGCTGAACACCGCGCTGATCGCCGGCAACGCGCCCGAGCATCGCGTGGAGCGGCTGCGCGAATTCTGGGAAACGATCTGCCAGCCCGCGTTCTTTCCGGCGATTCCCGCCGCGTTCGAGTTCGCGCTGTTCAACAGCATCGACCAGATCCGCACGTTCTTCACCGCGACGCAGGCCGCGAGCGCGATGATGCAGGGGCAGCAGGGCTTCTTCGTGCCGCGCTTTCCGCCGCCGCTGCCGGGCGTGTCCGATCATCCGCAGAAGATCAGCTGGTACGACACCTCGGCGCTGCGCGCGACGCTGCTGAAGCTCTGCGATTTCGACCGGATCAATTCGGGCGAGACGCGCGTGTCGGTCGGTGCCGTGAACGTCGGCACCGGCAATTTCGTCTACTTCGACAACTCGCGCATCCGTCTCCTGCCCGAGCACTTCATGGCGTCCGGTGCGCTGCCGCCCGCGTTCCCGCCGGTCGAGATCGACGGCGAGTACTACTGGGACGGCGGCGTCGTCTCGAATACGCCGCTGATGGAAGTGCTGCGCGCGCGTCCGCGCCGCGACACGCTCGCGTTCCAGGTCGACCTCTGGAGCGCGCGTGGGCCGCTGCCGCGTACGATGGCCGACGTCGCCGAGCGCACGAAGGACGTGCAGTACTCGAGCCGCACGCGTTTCGTCACCGATACGCTGCAGCGCGAACAGCGCTATCGCAACGTGCTGCGCCACGTGCTCGATCAGGTACCCGAGGAACGGCGCAAGACCGATCCGTGGTGCATCGAGGCCGAGGCGATGTCGAACGGCAAGAAGTACAACATCCAGCATCTGATCTATCAGCAGAAGGCGTACGAGCATCATTACAAGGACTATCAGTTCGGTCTGTCGACGATGCGCGACCACTGGTCCGCAGGGCTCGACGACATCCGCAAGACGCTCGCGGTGAAGGACGGCCTCGCGCTGCCCACCAACGATGCGGGCTTCGTCACGCACGACATTCACCGTCGCCGGTAATGCGTGCACGGCGGGCCGGCACGATCGGTGTGCCGGCCCGTTTTCCTTTCCGTTTTTGTCATGCCGATTTTCATTGCACTGTTCGCGCTCGTTGCCGTCGGCTGGGGCGCGGTTCATACGTTTCACGTGATCGCCGCGCAGTTCGGCCGGCCGATCGCGATCGCGGCGGCCGTGCTTGCCGCCGCGTTGCTGTTCGCGCTGATCGCGTGGTGGGTCAAACGGCGCCGCGACGTCGCGCCGAATACGAAGGAGCAAGGCTGGACGCACACGATGCATCGCGCGTGGGGCGAACTGCGCGTGTCCGCGACGCAGGGCCTGCTGTGGCTGTCGCACGACGGCGCCGACGGCCGCTATACGCTGTCGCAACTCGACGGCTGCGAAGCGGCGCCGATCGACGGCCGCTGGCATCTCGTCGTGCGCGTGCACGACGGCGCACGCGGTGAGTGGAAGCTGCCGATGATGGACAAGCGCGACGCGCAGCGTTGGGCGCGCGTGCTGACGCTCGCGAAAGACAATCGGCTTTGATGCGCGGGGTACGCGCGTGACATCGCGGCCGCGCTGCGCTGAATCGATGGTGAGCGGCACGTGGCCGTGCAGCTCACGTTCGGGCGAGGGTCGGCCGGTTCGCGACGCGCGGTTCGGACTTCCCGTAAAAGCTCACCTTTGGCCGCGTAGTGTGGCATCACGGCGCGCCGCTGCGCCGAGTCGATAGTCAGTCGCGCTTGCGTCTGCGTAAGAGAATCGACGTGCATGCGTGGCTTCGCCCGTACGGCCGACGTGTTCTGAACAGTCGGTCCCAATGGTGCCCGGCGGCACTGTATCGAGCAGCACGGGGCATCGCGCAACTTTCACGATCACCGTTTCTTCGCGCAGCTTGAATCGCCGTATGTCGTCGAATGGATTCTCACGCTCCCTTGGTGCGAGACGGTCGCGCGATGCGAGATGAGAGGATCGCGCATTACCGCTGTCGCGATTCGTCAGCACATCGGCAGGCTCGGCCGCCAGTCGTTGCCGATGCTGGCGCGCGAGCGCTGCGGCCGTCGACCGATGAACGGCCTTCGGCAAGCCGACCTCGCCGCTCGATCGAGTCCTGATCCGTTACGCCGGAGCCGCCCGCGTACGGCATCACGGCAGCCCGCTCCCGGCAGCAATCGGCGCCATCATGCATGATGGCGATCGTGTCCACGAAGCCACGGAGTCATGTCATGCCGACGTTTCCGCATTTCCCGATTCGCGCGCTCACGATTGCCGCGTCGTTCGCGGCCGCCGTGGCGTGCAGTGCGCCCGCGTTTGCCCAGACGTCGAACGTGCCGACGAGCACGGCCGCCGCGACGCCGGACAACGCGATACTGCTGACCGTCTTTCTGAAGCACGACCAGTCGCGCCCGCTCGCCGAGCTGAACGCGCAGCTCGCGAAACAGGGATTCTACAAGGCGTTTCCGCCGCCCGGCATCGAAGTGGTCAGCTGGACCGTGACGATGGGCATCGGGCAGATCATCGTGTTGCGGCTGCCGGCGTCGCGGCTGCGCGAAGTGAACCGCGTGCTCGAGGATACGGCGTGGGGCGCATATCGCACCGAGTTCTACCCGACCTACGACTACAAGGCGATCGGGCTCGCGGAGCACGACCGCGCGAAGTGATTCGACGAGGCGGCCGCGGGTGTGTCTCGTGCAGAGGCAGGGAATCGAACGTCGCAATGGCGGCCGCCGCTGTAAGGTGCCGGCTCAATGCGGGGCGTGGAATCCATGCCGGATACCGCGGCCTCATCGGCGACATTCGGTCGATCCGGTGGGCGCTCGCTCGTGATCGGTCAAGCGGGGCTATCGACGTTGATCTCTCGTATGACCGGCGTGAGCAGCACGCGCCCATGCCGCCCACGTTGGCGCGATGTTCAGCCGGTTCGCGACGCGCGATTCGACCTCCCGTAAACGCTCACCTTTGGGCCGCGTCGCGCGGCGTCAGGCCGCGCCGGCAGCCGAGTCGGCATTGAGTCCGGCCAGCGCCTGCGCGAGAAAATCGACGCACACGCGCACCTTCGCCGACGCGGCCACGCGTTCCGTATAGACCGCCCAGATGTTCGCCGGCTGCACCGCATCGGGCAGCACGCGGCACAGCGCGCCGCTGTCGATCAGCGGCCCCGCTTCCCAGATCGAGCGCAGCACGATGCCGCGTCCGGCCAGCGCCCATTGCACGGCCACTTCGCCGTGATTCGTCGACAACGCGCCGCCGACCTTCACGGTCACCGTATCGCCGCGCACGTTCAATCGCCATACGCCGAACGGATGATCGCGCTCCTTGATCGCAAGACAGTCGTGCGACGCGAGATCCGCGAGCGTGCGCGGCATGCCGCGCCGCGCGAGATACTCGGGCGACGCGCATAGCACGCGGTAGTTCGCGGCGAGGCGGCGCGCGATCAGATGATCGGCGATCTCGTCGCCGATCCGCACGTCGAGGTCGTATCCTTCGGCCGCCACGTCGACGAGCCGGTCGAACAGATCGAGCCGCACGTTCAGCTGCGGATAGCGCGCGCTGAAGTCGAGCAGCACGGGCGCGACGACGTGCCGGCCGAAACCGAAACTGCTCGAAATGCGCAGCGTGCCGCGCGGCACCGTACGCGTCGTCGAGACGTCTTCGACGAGATGATCGACGTCGTCGAGGATCTTCTCGGCATGCGCGAACACGCGCTCGCCCGCTTCGGTCACCGTGACGCGCCGCGTCGAGCGATGCAGCAGGCGCGTGCCGAGCTGCGTCTCGAGCATCGCGATGCGCTTGCTCACGTATGCGGGCGACACCGCGAGCTGTTCGGCGGCCGCGCTGAAGCTGGCCAGTCGGACGACGAGGCTGAACACGCGCAGGTCTTCCAGGTTCGGCGATTTGTTCACGATTCGTGGAAAGTGGATTAACGTTTCGCACGATTCTAATCCGGATGGAAATAAATAGAATGACGAGACGTTGCCGCCGCGCATGGTGCGGGCGGTCGTCCGATCGGCGAAGGAGCGTTGGATGAGCGACAGGATCTACAACATTGCCGTCATTCCCGGCGACGGCATCGGCCATGAAGTGATGCCCGAAGGGTTGCGCGCGCTCGACGCGGTCACCGCGCGGTTCGGCATCCGCTTTCAATTCACGCATATCGACTGGGCCAGCTGCGACTACTACGCGCAGCACGGCAAGATGATGCCGGACGACTGGAAGGCGCAGCTGTCCGGCATGGACGCGATCCTGTTCGGCGCGGTCGGCTGGCCGGCCACGGTGCCCGACCACGTATCGCTGTGGGGCTCGCTGCTGAAATTCCGTCGCGAATTCGATCAGTACATCAATCTGCGGCCCGCGCGCCTGTTCGACGGCGTGCCGTCGCCGCTCGCCGGCCGTCGCGCCGGCGACATCGACTTCATGATCGTGCGTGAAAACACCGAAGGCGAATATTCGTCGGTCGGCGGCACGATGTTCGAAGGCACCGAGCGCGAAGTCGTGATGCAGCAGGCGATCTTCACGCGGCACGGCACCGAGCGCGTGCTGAAGTTCGCGTTCGAACTCGCGCAGCGGCGCGCGAAGCAGCTCACCGTCGCGACCAAGAGCAACGGCATCGCGATCAGCATGCCGTGGTGGGACGCGCGCGCGGCCGAGATGGCCGAACGCTATCCGGACGTCGCGTGGGACAAACAGCACATCGACATTCTGTGTGCCCGCTTCGTGCTGCAACCGGATCGCTTCGACGTCGTCGTCGCGTCGAACCTGTTCGGCGACATCCTGTCCGATCTCGGCCCCGCCTGCACGGGCACGATCGGCATCGCACCGTCGGGCAACCTGAACCCCGATCGCACGTTCCCGTCGCTGTTCGAGCCCGTGCACGGATCGGCGCCCGACATCGCGGGGCAGTTCATCGCAAACCCGATCGCGATGATCTGGTCGGCCGCGATGATGCTCGACTTCCTCGGCAACGGAGCAGGCCGCGAACGCGACGCGCACGATGCAATCGTCGCGGCGATCGAGGACGTGCTGCGCAACGGGCCGCGTACGCGCGATCTTGGCGGCCAGGCCGCCACGCAGGAAGTGGGCGAGGCGATCGCGGCGCGCATCGCGGGGTGATGCGGCGGCGGTGCGTGGCGGCGGGGTTTGGGTTTTGCGGCGCTTGTCGGTTCGACCGGTGAGCGGTCGAGCGCGGTCATGCGCATGTCGGTGACGATGGTTGCCGTGGTGAAAGCGCGAACGATTCGGTGCGGTACGGTGCGGTGATGTATCGCACCGCTCGCGGCACGCGCGGCGCAACGCGCCGAGTTATCGCGTACGAAGTCCCAGGCGATCGGTGAGATGCGATTCGCATCGCGGCGCACCTTCGCTTTGCACGCGCGGTTCTCCGTCGAATCGCGATGACGAATGCGCGCGGTGAGAAGCAGAGGCTGCGTGTGCGCACCGATCGATACCAGATCGATATCGTTTCTCGCAGCGGTGTCGATGCTTCGTGCGTCATGCGATCGTGCATCGAACCGTTCAAAGCATGCACGTCGTGCGTCGCTCCGCCTGCTCCCGAAAAATCTCACCGTCGATGCATCGGCTCCCGTATTTCCTCACCGTCAGGCACGCGTACGCGAATTCCCGCGACGCGAGAAGCCGATGCGCCTGTGGCCCGCGTTACAGCCCGAGGTCCGACAGCCCCGGATGATCGTCCGGGCGTCGGCCGAGCGGCCAGCGGAACAGGCGATCCGCTTCGCGAATCGGCAAGTCGTTGATGCTCGCGTGACGGTGCGCCATCAGACCGTTCTCGTCGAACTCCCAGTTCTCGTTTCCGTACGAACGGAACCAGTTGCCGGCATCGTCGTGCCATTCGTACGCGAAGCGCACCGCGATCCGGTTGCCGCCGAATGCCCACAGCTCCTTGATGAGCCGATAGTCGAGTTCGCGCGTCCACTTGCGTTGCAGCAGGCCGACGATCGCTTCGCGACCGGTCACGAACTCGGCACGATTGCGCCAGCGGCTTTGCGGCGTATAGGCGAGCGAGACGCGCTGCGGGTCGCGCGTGTTCCACGCATCTTCGGCGGCACGGACCTTTTGACGCGCGGTTTCGAGCGTAAACGGCGGGACGGGGGGACGGACTTCGACGGAATCGGACATCGGACGCTCCTGTTCAACGTGATGGCCGCGTCGCGCGCGGCCGGGTTTCGCCTTTACGACGTCGATGGCCGCAACGCGGTATCGAGTAACAATTCCGCCGTGGCGCGCGCATCGCGGGCCGCGCCGGCGTCGCCGCTGACGAGCGCGACGCCGATCGCGCCATCGATCAGCACGAGCCACTGACGCGCGAGCCGCGCCAGCGTGCGCCGCTCGATGCCGGCGACGTCCGCATAGGCGTCGAGCCGCTCGCGCACGAATGCGAGCAAGCGCGCCTTGTGCTCGCGTGCGACGACGCGCACCGGATCGTCGGCATCGGCAATCTCGCCCGACGTGTTCAGAAACGCGCAGCCGTGGAAATCGGGCTGCGCGAACCAGTCGCGCAGAACGTCGAACATGCCGAGCAACTGCGCACGCGGCGACTTGCCGCGCGCGAGCGTCGCGTCGACGAACCAGCGCATCCAGCGCGCGTCGCGGCGTTCGAGCGCCGCCACGACCAGCGCTTCCTTCGATTCGAAATGCGAATAAAAGCTCTTTCGTGCGGCGCCGGAACGCTTCACGATCGCATCGACACCGGTTGCATGGATGCCGCCTGAATAAATCAGTGCCTCCGCCGCGTCGAGTAGACGATCGCGGACGCCGGAGTCGGCCGGTTCGACGGACGGATCGATCTGTGGGTTCATTGCGCCAAGGTAGAACGATCGTTCTCCGTCGTCAAGCGGTTTGCGATGAGACCTTGGTGGTGAGAGGGGAAAGGCGGGTGGGGTGGGACACGAGTGTGCGGGTAAGGGATATGCGTGGATGACGTGCGGTGGGCCGGAGCGGCGTCGATGCATTCACGCTGCTGCTGTGGGTGCGGCGAGGGTGCAACTGTACGGGGCAGTCGGCAAGAAAAAGGGAAAGCGCAGTGTCGATGACGTGCGGTGAGCCGGACCGGCGTCGATTCGTTCACGCTGTGGTGTGCGCCGCGAGTCGCAACTGTACGCGGCAGTCGGTGAGCGAAACGGTGTGAAGTGCGACGTGCAACCGGCGGCGATTCGCGTCATACGGATCACTGTCACGGTGCGCGCTACAAGAGCCGAAGGTGAAACTGCATGGCGATGGTCGCTCACCGACGGTGTTGCACGATCGGAATCGCGAGCTTCGGCGTTGCTCCGTGTCAAATACGACGGGAAGTGACAGTACGTCGATGCCCCCAATCTACCGGGAGAGATAGCCGCTTCAACGCGTCGAAGCTACAAACCTGCCGACGATTCGACGCGCACATCCGGCTCCCGAATCCTCTCACCTTAAGCGCGAAATCGGGCGCAGGCCCAACGTATCCGAACGGCGACCGATACGAGCGACACGGAGCGATGCGCACATCGTTCCGTGTCGTCGGACGATCACACGGTCCAGTCGAGAATCACCTTGCCGCTTTCGCCGGACAGCATCGCGGCGAAGCCTTTCTCGTAATCGTCGGCGGCAAAGCGATGCGTGATGATCGGCGACAAATCGAGGCCGCTTTGCAGCATCGCGACCATCTTGTACCAGGTCTCGAACATCTCGCGGCCGTAGATGCCCTTGATCTCGAGCCCCTTGAAGATCACCTGGTTCCAGTCGATCGCCGTCTGCGCGGGCGGAATGCCGAGCAGCGCGACCTTGCCGCCGTGGTTCATCGCCTCGAGCAGGCTCGTGAAGGCGCTCGGCACGCCCGACATCTCGAGCCCGACGTCGAAGCCTTCGGTCATCCGCAGATCGGCCATCACGTCGCGCAGCGACTCCCGTGCGACGTTGACGGCGCGCGTCGCGCCCATCTTGCGCGCGAGTTCAAGGCGATAGTCGTTGATGTCGGTGATCACGACGTTGCGCGCGCCGACATGCTTCGCGATCGCGACGGCCATGATTCCGATCGGCCCCGCGCCGGTGATCAGCACGTCCTCTCCGACGAGATTGAACGACAGCGCGGTATGCGTCGCGTTGCCGAACGGATCGAAGATCGATGCGAGGTCGTCGGAGATTTCGGGCGGAATCTTGAATGCGTTGAACGCCGGAATCGCCAGATACTCGGCGAACGCGCCTTCGCGGTTCACGCCGACGCCGACCGTATTGCGGCACAGGTGACGGCGCCCGGCGCGGCAGTTGCGACAGAAACCGCAGGTGATGTGGCCTTCGCCGGACACGCGATCGCCGATCGCGAAGCCGCGCACCTCCTGACCCATTTCGACGATCTCGCCGACATATTCGTGGCCGACATGCATCGGCACCGGGATCGTCTTCTGCGCCCAGTCGTCCCACTTCCAGATATGGATATCGGTGCCGCAGATCGCGGTGCGCCGGATCTTGATCAGCACGTCGTTGTGACCGACCTCCGGGCGCTTCACGCGTGTGAGCGTGAGGCCGGGCGCACGTTCGAGCTTTGCCAGTGCTTTCATCGCCGCGCCTCCGTCAGACGATGCCGAGCGACTTGCCGACGCGCACGAACGCGGCGACCGCCTGGTCGATCTGTTCCGGCGTGTGCGCGGCGCTCATCTGCGTGCGGATGCGCGCGCGGCCGCGCGGTACGACGGGGAACGAAAAGCCGATCACGTAGACGCCCTCGCCGAGCAGCTTGTCGGCCATGTTCGACGCAAGCTGCGCATCGCCGAGCATGACCGGGATGATCGGATGCGCACCCGGCACGAGCGTGAAGCCGGCCTCGGTCATTTGCTCGCGGAAGCGCACGCCGTTCTCGCGCACGCGCTCGCGCAGTTGCGCGCCTTCGTCGCTGCCGAGCAGTTCGAGTACTTTCAGCGACGCAGCGGCAATGCTCGGCGTCAGCGTATTCGAGAACAAATACGGACGCGAACGCTGGCGCAGCAAATCGACGATCTCGCGGCGTGCCGCGACGTAGCCGCCCGATGCGCCGCCGAGCGCCTTGCCGAGCGTACCGGTGATGATGTCGACGCGGCCTTCGACGCCGCAATGCTCGGGCGTGCCGCGGCCGTGCGCGCCGATGAAGCCCACCGCATGCGAATCGTCGACCATCACGAGTGCGCCGTAGCGATCGGCGAGATCGCAGATGCCTTTCAGATCGGCGATGATGCCGTCCATCGAGAACACGCCGTCGGTCGCGATCAGCTTGTGGCGCGCGCCGGCCGCATCGGCTTCCTTCAGCTTCGCCTCGAGATCGGCCAGATCGTTGTTCCGGTAGCGGTAGCGCTTCGCCTTGCACAAACGGATGCCGTCGATGATGCTCGCGTGGTTCAGCTCGTCGCTGATCACCGCGTCGTTCTCGTCGAGCAGCGTCTCGAACAGCCCGCCGTTCGCGTCGAAGCAGCTCGAATAGAGAATGCTGTCCTCGGTGCCGAGAAACGCGGCGAGCGCGCTTTCGAGCTGCTTGTGCACGGTTTGCGTACCGCAGATGAAGCGCACCGACGCCATGCCGAACCCGTCCTGGTCGAGCCCCGCCTTCGCTGCCTCGATCAGCCGCGGATCGTCCGCGAGACCGAGGTAGTTGTTCGCGCAGAAATTCAGCACACCGGCGCCGCCGGCAAGCCGCACGGCGGCCGCTTGGGGACTCGCGATCTCGCGCTCGGTCTTGTAAAAGCCGTCCGCGCGGATCTGGTCGAGTGTCCCGCGCACCTGGGCGAGAAAGGCATCACGCATCACAAAGCTCCTGACAGGGTTCGCAGCACGCAGCGCGAGAAACGGCTCGTGGCCGCCGCGCAACAGCCTGCTACTGTTATAGTCGGTCGTTCGGTTGACCGCATTTATCCGATATTTCGAACTAGAATTCGAAATACCGAACAACTCTAAGCGAACGGAATCCAAATGGCAAGTTCATCCGGATCGCGGCGCACGGCTGCCGGCGCCGCCCCGCAGCCGCCGGCCGCGACGCCGCCGCGTGTCGGCGAACAGATCCAGCGGCTGCGCAACGAACGCAAGCTCACGCTCGACGATCTGTCCCGGGCGGCCGGCGTCTCGAAATCGATGCTCTCCGAGATCGAGCGCGACAAGGCGAACCCGACGATCGCAGTCGCATGGCGGCTGACGAACGCGCTCGGCATCACGCTCGACGAGCTGTTCTCGCAGCCGAAAGCGCCCGAGACGATTCGCGTGGACGGACCGCACGACATCCCGACGCTCGCCGGCCACGACGGCCAGTACCAGCTGCGCGTGTGGGGGCCGATCGATCTCGCCGGCAAATTCGAGTGGTACGAACTCACGCTGCCGGGCGGCGGCGCGCTCGTGTCGAACGCGCACGAACCCGGCACGCGCGAACACCTAACCGTGCTGCAAGGGACGATGGAGATCGAGGCCGGCGCCGCGAGCCGGCGCCTGAAGGCCGGCGACACCGGCCGCTATGCCGCCGACACGCCCCACGCGATCCGCAATCCGGGCAAGGCCGAAGCCCGCGCACTGTTGATCGTGATCCATCGCTGACGGCGCCGATAGTCGGCCGAGCGGCCAGTTGCGGAAAGAACTGTATATTTGTACAGTATACGGACATTCCGCCATGCACTGGCCGAGCGGCGCCGCACGCCGCGCCGGCCCGACAGGAGCCTGCGATGACAGAAGAACAAGACCTGGCCGCGCTCAGCTTCAAGGCTGCCGCGCACGATCTCGAGCACATCGTCCGCCATATCGCGGCGCGCTATATCCGCCAGCGCGTGCCGCTCACGTGGCGCCTGCTGCACGCCATCGAAGCCGAAGCGCTTGCCGATCTCGGCTTTGCGAGCCGCCACGACGCCGGCATGCGGCAGTTGTTCGAACGGCCGGCAGACATGACGTTTCCCGAAACCGACGATCCGATCGATTTCGGTCGGTCGAACGCGCTGCCCGCCGTATTCTCGTTCGCGGTGCTCGCCTACGAGGCCGCCGCGCGCGCCGAGTCGGAGGCCGGCACGCGGCGCGACCGCACGCCAAGCGCGCGCCAGCAGGCATGGGGCGACTGACGGCGCACGCCGTCTCATCGCGCCATTCGCGCGACGCGCGCTTACGCGTCGCTACCCGAAACGTTGCGAACGCCCTACCATATACGCAACTAACGGAATAAATCACATGTCCCTTCCCACCCCGGCCGCGCCACCGGCGCGCGCAGAAGAAAAGGATCTGTTCGACCGCGGCGCATCCGACTGGATCGTCTCGCCCGAAGCTGCGTTCGATGCATGGCTGGCAATGCAGGACTACCGCCGCTCGTCGGCCGACGTCTATCGGGCGCAATGGGGCGCATTTCTCACGTGGCTGCGCGCACGGCAGAAAAATCTCGCGACCGTCGATACCGCGTCGATCGCCGAGTTCGTCGGCGAACTGCCGATTCGCAAAACGCAGCGGCTGCGCTATCTGCGGCTCATCGAGCGCGTACTCGACCATATCCGCCGCACCGAATACGCGTCGACGAATCCGGCGCGCTTCATCGCTCAGGATGGCGAAGCGGACTGGCGCAAGGCACGCGACAACGAGCCGACCAGCTTTCTGACGCCGGCCGAGCGCGCGGCGCTGCTCGCCTATCTGTTTTCGCCGATCGGCGTATCGGGGGCGGCCTACTGGAAAGAGCGCCGCGACCGCGCACTGGTCGCCGCCTTTCTCGGCGCGGGCATCAAGACGGGCGAGGCGCGCGTGCTCACGATTAGTTGCGTCAATACGAGCGGCGCGTCGCTGCGGATTCCATCCACGCATCCGGACTTCGCACGCGACGCGCACCTTGCCTCGTTCGCGATCGCGTTATTCGACGCGTGGCTCGCGGAGCGCGGCCGGCAGCAGATTCCGGGCGATCTCGTGTTCCCGGCGTCGCACACCGGGCGACCCATGCACAAGGCGACGATGCTGCGCGCGATCGATGCGATCGTCGAGTCGGCCGGCCTGACATCGTCGCGCACGGCGCGCACAAGCCCGCAGACCTTGCGCAACACCTATGCTGCCGAGCTGTTCGAACATGACGTGGCGCCCGAGCGGGTCGGCAAGTGGCTGGGGTTCGTGCAGCCGATTTCGGCGAATCGTCTGCACCGCGCATGGAAGACCTGGCGCGCGGAGCTGGTCGAAGGTGATGCTGCCGGCAGCGGCGAAACTCACTGATTCGCAGGCGGCCGCCCCCAGGAAGCGAACCGTGAGCGCGTTGCCTGGCGCGGCCTCACCTGTTTTCGGTTCCCGAAAGCTCTCACCTCACACTTCCCGAAAATTCTCACCTGTGCGGCGCGGTCGCGCCGCAGCCGACGTTAGCGACTCGCAAAACGCGTGACGGCCTCGAGGCGCGACGGCCAGGATCCCGACGCGTGCTCGCATTCCGGACACGACACTTCGAAGCCGTCGTCGGTGTGCGACAGCTCGGGTTCGCCGTCGCAATGCGGACACTGGCTCGGCACCGGCACGTCATGATCGAGCGCCGTGCCGATTGCGGCGAACGCGTCGGCGTCCAGGTGTCCCGCATCCGCAAGCCGTCGAATCAGCGTCGCAATCTCGGGGCTCATCGCGCGATTCGCGCGCAATGCGTTCACGTCGCGCGTCGCGCGTTCGAGTTCGTCGCTCTGCGTGCGCAACTGCTCTTCGAGCCGGTCGGCGCGTGCCTTTGCCGCGCTAAGCTGCTGCAGGAAATCGAATTCCTTGCGCTGCACGTCGCGCAAACCGCTCTGGTAGGTCGACGCCATGCTGCGCAACGAGTCCAGCTCGACGAGCATCGGTTTCACGCGCCGTTCGGCCTCGGCCACCGCATCCTTGATCTGCTGCGCGTAGTGTTCGGTGCGATGCTGAAGTTCGGCCTGCAGTTCGTCGATCCGATCGCGCAGCGTGGCGTTCAGCGTCTGCTCGGTATCGACGCGGCCGTGGGCGGCGGCCAGTTCCGTTTCCAGCCGCGCGACCGTCGCGCGCAACGTGGCTTCGTTCGCCGAACCGTGCGTCGTTTGCGATGCGAGCTGAACTTCGAGCTCGGTCACGCGCGCCTGCAACTGTTCATTGCGGGCTTCGCTACGCGCGAGCGCGGCTTCGAGCGTTTCCTGACGAACGGTCGCATCGCGCAACCGCTGTTCGGCCTCGGCCATCTCGGCGCGCACCTGTTGCCGATCGACGTCGAGACCGTCGCGAGCGGCTTTCAGCGCTTCTTCATAGAGCGCGCCGATCAGTGCGCCGGCCTTTTCCTCGACGCTTTTCGGGATCGCGGCCCCCTCGAGCCGCACTTTCGATGCGGAGCGGATACGCTCCCAGAAATGGTCGATGTCTTTCGGAATATCGCTGGCGCTGCCGGTTTGCGTAAGGTCGCGCACGTTGGCCGCCGAGGGCCGGATCCCGAGATCGAAAAACAGCCGCTTGCAGGCGTGCAGCGACAATTCCTGGCGACGCGCGCCCGCCGCGCGCATCGATTCCAGTTCTTCCCGAATGCTCTGACGCATTTCGTCGACGGTCATGAATCAGCTCACAGACGTTGAGATGTTGCGATCATAACGAAATACGTATCTCTTGATACCAATTTTCGCGATGCGTTGCGAATTCGCGTCGTTCGTGCCGGAACTGGCGTCTGTGGTGCTTGCTGCGTGAGCCCGGCATCCGATTTCGTGAAACAAAGCGAAGAAAGTGCAGTAAGCGTTTGTTGTGAAAAGGTTTTTTGCCTCACACGGAAAAACTGCCATTGTTTCACATCGCGTGAATGTCCGGACGGGCGGTGTTCAGGGATCGACGTCTCTGTGGAAAACTCTGCAGGCAGAGGTGTTGAGAGTATTAGAAGTAAACACCTTTGAACCCTTAGTTAAAAACGTTAACGCCATGGCACAGCCTTACGTAGCAAGGCTCTCCGGCCGACAAGGTGAAGTTTTACGGGAGACAAGGTGACCTTCTGCGGGAGCCGACGTGATGGGGTTCGGGGAACAGCGTGAGCCGTTGCAGGAAAGGTCGTGAGCGGATTCGGGATCACAGTGAAAACCGGAAATTCGCAAAGGTGAGGCTTTTCGGGGGCACACAGCCGCGCGACCCGCACAGCAGCAGCATGCACAGTTTTCTGCCTGTGCAGACATAGGTGAGAATTTGCAGGAGATCCTTTGCGCCCCGTTTTTGCCCATCTTTTAGGCAATTTTCCCGAAAGGTGAGGTTTCACGGGACTTCGCGGCGATTTGATGTGAGGATTTCCGGGAAACGAAGGCGGTTTCGCGGGCCAAAAGCGCTATTCGATGCCTGTGGTGCCGCAAAGGTGAGGGTTTTCGGGACCGAAACGGCGGCTCGTCTACCTCGATCGGCATAAGGTGAGCTTCTTCGGGATAGGTTTCACAGTCGGGCGAAGCCGCTAGAGGTGAGCTTTTTCGGGAGCTGGATCTGCACACAAATTGCGCATAGGTGAGGCTTTTCGGGAGTGATGGCTGGTCGATATCGCCGGAAAGCCCGCCTGGCGCGGGAAAAATCTCCGTTTTACTGTGCCCGTTTCCTGCACAGGTGAGCCTTTTCGGGAGCGAATTTCGACGTTGGCGGTTCTGTGTTCGCATAGAAAGGTGAGGTTTTTCGGGGAGCAACCGTGCGACACAGTCGAATTCGCTGCAGCGCATAAGTATTGGACGCCATTGGGATTTTTGAAACCGCCGAGGTTACGGTGAGGTTTTTCGGGAGCTGCGCGGACGGCCTGCGCGACATCGCTTTCGGACGTAAAGGTGAGGCTTTTCGGGATCGGCATACCGCCGATCGCCCATGTGTCGGGCATTGTCCCGACTTCGATCGCCGTGATCGAGCGTCGCTAAGGTGAGCGTTTTCGGGACCCGGGTCGCAGTGAGCGCTGTACAATGCGCGTCCGCCGGCCGAAACCCTGCCGTGCGGGCTCCGCGATGCGGCGTTGCCCGGCCATTCGTCGACGTCGCGCACTCGCGCAATCATGCTGTGGGACCGCTGCTGTATGGGCATACAGGCTTGTATTGACGGCTGGACACCTGCAGTGCGAGCACCGCAGATAAGGCGCCGCGGTCACGCCGCCGAAAGTCGCAAAATTACGACAAATCGAAAGGTGAGCTGATACGGGAGCCGATCGCGCACGTATTCTGCACAGGCAAAATTCTGTGAATCCGCGCATCCCGCGACATGTCTGGAATCGGCTGAAACGCAGTTGCCGCGGACCGGTGAGGGTTTACGGGAGCGATTGGGGTGAGTGCCGTTTCATGTGCGCGCTTCACCGGCTATGGTGAGCATGTCGTTCTGGACGCACATCACCACAGGCGCTATCCTTCCGGGAAACTTCTCCTCCGACCCGACGCATGGCCACGAAGCGCGCCAAGAAAACCGATGTGGATGTGGTGAGTGCCAGTTCAGCCGAACTGCGGAAGGCCGTCGAGGCAATCGCAATTCAGCCGAAGAGCGGCAAGATCACGCTCCTCACTCGCAAGCTGTTCAATGTCCTGCTCGCCGTCGCGCAGCAGGCCGACGACTCGGGCGATACGTATCGCGCGCTGTTGTCGGACATCGTCGCCAACTCTGCATTCGACTCGAACGACACCGCGCTGGTGAAGGAGCATCTGCGCCGGATGGTGTCGGTGCAGGTCGAATGGAGCACGGGCACGTCGAGCCAGAAGCCCGGCCGCAAGTGGGGCATCTCCACGCTGATCGCCGACGCCGAAATTCTCGAAGATCCGGCCACACGGCGCGTGTGGGTCGAATTTTCGTTCGCGCCGAAGATCAAGAAGAAGCTGCTCGATCCGGTGCAGTATGCGCGCCTGAGCCTGCAGTTCCAGAGCCAGCTGCGCAGCAGCGCCGGCCTCGCGCTCTACGAGATCTGCGTGCGCTATCTGACGAACCCGAGCCACCTGACGATGCGCGAGCCGTGGGAATGGTGGCGGCCGATTCTGTCGGGCACGCCCGACACGGAAGCCGGCGACGAAGCGAAGCGCGAGTACAAGTACTTCAAGCGCGACTATCTGCGCCCGGCAATCGCCGAGGTCAACGCGGTCACCAATATCTTCGTCGAGCTGATCGAGCATCGCGAAGGGCGACGAGTGGCCGAGATCCAGTTCCGCGTGACCGAGCGCAAGCAACCGATGCTGGCGCTCGACGAGCATCCGAACGTCTTCGACAGCACGCTGGTCGACCGAATGGTGAAGCTCGGCATCCCGCTGAAGGAAGCGCAGACGCTCTATGCGGACAGCGAAGAGAACCGTATCCGCGCAGCGTTGCAGATGACCGAGCAGCGCATGCGCAGCACGACGCTGCCGCCGGTGCGCAGCGCCGCCGCGTTGTTCAAGGATGCGTTGAAGAAGGGCTATGCGCCGCCGGTCGATGCGGTCGACGCACTGCCGGCCGCGGCGCCGTCGGCGAAGGGCGCTGCGGCTCAGCCGGACGATCTGAAGGCGCGGCTCCTCAGCGAGTTCGCGGCGTTCCGCCGCAAGGAAGCGAAGGTGCTGTACGAGGAACAGGGCGAGCTGGAACGCGAAGTGGCGCGCGAGTCGTTCGAGGCCGAAGC
>NZ_JBQYLP010000206.1:0-18146 GCF_052683555.1 Burkholderia sp. BC1 | reverse complement strand
TGGCTACGTTCAGACTTTACCGTACTGGTCAGGCTTAAACATACAAGCGCGACGCATGCGGCACAGGTTTGCGCGAAGGTCGTGATGCAGGCCTATCAGCTCGCGGGAACGGCGGCGATCTACCGCGAGAACCGCTTGCAGCAGCTCGTGCGCGATTCGATCGTCGTCACGCAGCACGCGTTTCTCGGCGAAGCGACCTACGACGGCTCGGGCGCGCTGTTCGCCGGCATCGACCCCGTCACGCCGTATCCGTGAACGCCGCCGCAATGCGCTTTGACGAACAGGAGCCATCCATGAATCATCCGACCCACCTCGACGACGTCCGCCAAAACTTTCGCGAGGCGATGTCGCGCCTGCCGGCCGGCGTGAACGTCGTCACGACCGACGGCGCGCGCGGCCGCTGGGGCATCACCGCGAGCGCGGTCTGCTCGGTGACCGATACGCCGCCGACGATGCTCGTCTGCATCAACCGCGGCAGCCGCGCGCACGACATCATGCGCGGCAACGGGCGCGTCGCGATCAATCTGCTGCCGTCCGGGTGCGAGTCGATCGCGCAGGCGTTCGCCGGCATGACGCAAACGCCCGGCGACGCGCGCTTCGACGATACGCGCTGGGTCGACGGCGCGACCGGCGTGCCCGTGCTCGCCGACGCGAACGTCAGCCTGGAAGGGCGCATCATCGAGAGCAAGGCGGTCGGCTCGCATTCGGTGATGTTCGTCGAGATCGACCATATCGCGCTGCGCTCGCCCGGCGACGGGCTGATCTATTTCGGCCGCGCGTTTCATCGGCTCGCGCATCCGCTTGCCGTGCACGCGGGGTGACGCATGGAGGTGTGCCTGTTCCTGATTGCCGAGCACGGCGACGACGACGCGCAGGCGGCGTCGCCCGACGTCGCGCCGGCGCCGGACGCGCTGCGCGGTGTGCGCGGGCTCGCGCGATGGATCGTGCACCGGCCGGTCGCGTTCGCGGCCGATCGCGCCGATCCGGTGCCGCGCCCTCGTTCGCCCGCATGCGTGCTGCAATGCTATTTCGTCGATCTCGACGCACTCGAAGCGATGCTCGGGCCGGCCGGCGCGGCGCAGGCCTTCGTCGAACGCTGCGCCGCCGCCGGGCTGCGCGTCGCGCAGCAGGCAATGGCGGTGCGCCGCGTGCCGCTGGCCGGCGCACGCGCGGGTGCGCAATGCTGCACGTACCTCGTCAGCTACGAGGGCGAGGCCGCGGACGCGAACGCGTGGCTATCGCATTATCTCGACCATCATCCGCCGCTGATGGCGCAACTGCCGGGCATTCGCGAGATCGAGATCTATACGCGCATCGACTATCGAAGCGCGCTGCCCGTGCCGCGCGCGCGAGCCATGCAGCGCAACAAGGTCGTGTTCGACGATGCAGGCGCGCTGGCCGACGCGCTCGCATCGCCGGTCCGTTTGTTGATGCGCCGCGACTTCGAGGCCTTGCCGCCGTTTACCGGTGCGACGCCGCACTTCCCGATGGCGAGCCGCGTTTGTGAGATAACATGCGCCGAATAGCCCCCGCGCTGCGCGGCGCCGGCCGTCCGCGGTGAACTGCACGCGACACGGCGCCCGGCGCGCGGCGTCGCGCATCCTACCGGCGGTTCACGAGCGCCATGAACAAATCCCATCCGGTCGTCACCGATCTCAATCTGCTGCGCGTGTTCCTCGCGATCTCGGAACTGCGCAGCCTGACCGCGGCCGGCGAACGGCTCGGGCTGACGCAGCCGGCCGTCAGTCACGCGCTGCGGCGGCTGCGCAATCTGTTCGACGATCCGTTGTTCGTGCGCACGCCGACCGGCATGGCGCCGACCGACGCCGCGCGCCAATTGCACGGGCCGCTGACGCGCGCGTTCGACATCATCGATCTCGCCGTGCAGCAGGTCGCGCATTTCGATCCGGCCACCGCGAACCGCGTGTTCCGCATTTCGATGTCGGACATGTCGGAGTTCTACTTCCTGCCGCCGCTGCTCGCGAAGCTCGCGGAAGTCGCGCCGGGCGTGCGCGTCGAGATCGCGAGCGCCGCTGTGGAAGTGGTCGGCGCCGCGATGCGCAGCGGCGAGATCGATCTCGCACTCGGCTATGTGCCGGATCCGGGCCCCGGCTGCGTGAGCGAGCCGCTGTTTACGGACGAGCACGTATGCATGGTGCGTGCCGGGCATCCGCTGCGCAAGCGCACGCCGACGCAGGCCGACCTGGCCGCGCTGCGCTACATCTATGCGAGCAGCAATGCGACCGGGCACCGGATGGTCGAAACCTGGCTCGACGAGCTGCAGTTCGAACGCACCATCGTGCTGCGCCTGCCGCACTTCATCGTCGCGCCGGAGATCGTCCAGCATACCGATCTCGCGATCATCTTTCCGCGCAGCGTCGCGGAGCGCTTCAACCGCGGCCGCGCGTTCCGGATCCTGCCGTTGCCGTTCGTGCTGCCGCCGATCGAAATCGACCTGCATACGCATGCGCAGTTCTCGTCGGATCCCGGTATCGCGTGGCTGCGCGCGCTGATCGTCAACATGTTCCGCCGCCCGGTCGCGTAACCGCGCGCCGCGGCGGCGCGCCGGCCGCGTAAACGTCCGTCGTCACATCCGCTTCACTGATTTAGAATGCGTTCACGCATCAATTTGACGAATAGCGGAGGGTGCATGACGTCGGTCGATCATCTCGATCTGAACCTGCTGCGGGTGTTCCAGGCGATCGTCGAGGAACGCAGCCTGACGAAGGCCGGCGAGCGGCTTGCACTGTCGCAGCCGGCCGTCAGCTATTCGCTCGGACGGCTGCGCACGCTGTTCGACGATCCGCTGTTCGTGCGCACGCGCGCGGGCATGCAGCCGACACCCGTCGCACTCGAACTCGCGGGCATCGTCGGCAAGGCGCTCGACATGGTGCGCGTCGCGCTGCGCTATGCGGAGCGCTTCGATCCGGCGACGAGTACGCGCACGTTCCGGCTGTCGCTGTCGGATGCCGGCGAGATGGCCTATCTGCCCGCGATCTGCCGCGCACTGCGCGAGCGCGCGCCGCGCGTGACGCTCAGCGTGCAGCCAATGCCGGTCGAGGCGATCGAGGAAGCGCTGCGCGCGAGCCGGCTCGATTTCGCGATCGGCAATCTGCCGGAGCTGATGCCGCGCACGCGCCATCAGCTGCTGTTCGAGGAAACCTATGTCTGCATGACGGGGCGCCGGCGCGGATTGCCGAGCGGCACGACGCTGACGCTCGAGCAGTTCGTGCGGGCCGCGCACGTCAACGTGAAGTCGGTCGAGCACAGCCATCACGCGCTCGACGACGCGCTGCGCGCGCAGGGCGTCGGCCGCAATGTCGCGCTCGAAGTGCCGCACTTCGTCGCGCTGCCGGGCGTGCTGCAGGTAACGGACCTGTACGCCACGCTGCCGAAGCGGCTCGCGCAGATCCTGAATCGCGACAACGCGTTCCGGCTCTACGCGCTGCCCGTGCCGCTGCCGCCCGCGCCGGTGACGATGCACTGGCACGAGCATTTCCACGAGGACGAAGGCATTACGTGGATGCGTGCGCTGCTTGCGGAGATCGTCGAGCGTTTCGACGGCGCGTGACGCGCTCGCGGACGCGCGCCGTTTATAGATCGAGCACGAGCACCGGCGAACGCGCGCGCGACACGCAGCAGCAGATCACCGAATTGCTCGCGCGTTCGGCCTTGCTGAGGCAGTGATCGCGGTGGTCGGGCTCGCCGTCGACGACCGGCACCATGCAGGTGCCGCACACCCCTTCGCCGCACGACGTGTCGACTTCGACGCCGATACGCGCGAGCGCGTCGACGATCGACGTGTCGGGCGCGACGCGCACGGACTGGCCGCTGCGTTGTAGCCGCACCTCGAAGCCTTCGGATGCGTTTGCGTTCGCGGCGTCGCCGGCGACAGCCGGTTCGGCCGCGAAGCGCTCGAGATGGATCGCGTCGTCCGGCACGCGCGTCGCGGCGGCGGCAACCACCGCGTCCATGAACGGCGCAGGGCCGCAGGTGTACACGTGTGCCTGCGCGTCGATCGATTCGACGCAGCGACCGAGTTCGCGCGCGAGCGCCTCGCGCTCGACGCCGTAATGGAACGTCACGTGCGGCGCGAACGGTTCGGCCGACAGTTCGTCGACGAACGCCGCACGGTCGCGGCTGCGCGCGAAATAGTGGAGCCGGTAGCGGGCGCCGCGCTGCGCGAGCGCATACGCCATCGACAGCAGCGGCGTGATGCCGATGCCGGCGGCGATCAGCACGTGTTCGCTCGCGTCGTCGGCGAGCCGGAACAGGTTGCGCGGCGTGCCGATCGACAGCTCGGTGCCGACGCGGACGTCGTCGTGCAGCGAACGCGATCCGCCGCGCGACTGCGTTTCCTTCTTCACGGCGAACAAATAGCTGCCGCGCTCGTCGGGGCGGCCGCACAACGAGTATTGGCGCGTGACGCCGGACGGCGCGGTGACGTCGATATGGGCGCCCGGTTCGTACGCGTCGAGCGGCTGGCCGTCGACGCGCGACACGCGGAAACAGCGGATGTCCTGCGCCGCGTCGATCAGCGCGTCGATCCGGACCTGGTGGCGATTGGCTTGCATGAGTCGATTCCGTGGGGATCGGGAAAGCCGGCGCGACACCCGTCGCGCCGTGATGCGATCGAGAATAGGGAGCGGCATCGCATAAATCAAATCGATTAAAAAACGATGCACTAATCAGTTGGATGGATAACTGGCAGGCACAAACGGACTCAGCGCGCAGCCGATCCAGACGCGGCGATCGCGCCGGCCGCGCTATCCGCTGCAGGTGCGGCCGCCTGCACGTGGCCGCGCTCGCGCTCGAGGCTGCGGCGATAGTGGCGGCAGCCGGCGCCGAGCAGCAGCGCCGCGAGCGCGGCCGCCGCGACGTTGACGATCGACATCGAATGACCGACCGCCGCCGGTGCGCCGAACACGCGATCGGTGAACAGCGCGACGACGGTCGTGCCGATGCCGAGCGCGATCAGGTTCGAGACGAGCAGGAACAGCGCGGAGATTTGCGCGCGCATCTGGTTCGGTGCGAGCGTTTGCATCGCGGCGGTCGACGTCGGCATCGGAAACGACGCAAAGAACATCGCGATCACGAGCATGGCGAGCGACACCGGCAGCGCGTCGAGCTGCGTGAACAGCGTGGCGGGCACGATCATGCATGCGGCGCCGATCGCGCCTGCGCGCATCGGCGCATCGACGCGGCCGCGCCGCAGCAGCCAGTCGTTGAGCCAGCCGCCGCAGAATACGCCGGCCGTGTTCGCGACGAGCAACACGATGCCGAGCGTGTAGCCGGCTTCGACGGCCGTCATCCCGAAACGGCGGATATAGAACGCGGGCGTCCAGCTGAGCAGGCAGTACAGCGCCATCGCATAGAACGAGAAGCCGAGATAGTGGCACGCGAACGTCGCGCGATGCGTGCCGACGAAACGCAGCGAATCGCGCATCGATACGCGCCGCACGGCGCCGGAACGATCCTGCGCGAGCCCCTTGCGCTGCGGGTCGCGCACGGTGGCGACGAACAGCAGCGCGACGAGCAGGCCGGGCAGCCCGACGATCAGGAACGTGACCTGCCACGCATGCACCTGCCCGACGATCGGCAGCGTGAACGCGCTCGCATGCTTGAGCAGCGCGATCACATAGCCGCCGATCAGGAACGCGACGCCGCCGCCGATGAACGAGCCGAGCGAATACACGGCGATCGCGCGGCCGAGCTTCTCCTTCGGAAAGTAGTCGGCGAGCATCGAATAGGCGCCGGGCGACAGCGCGGCTTCGCCGACGCCGACGCCCATGCGCGCGACGAACATGTGCACGAAGTGCTGGCTGAGCCCGCACAGCGCGGTCGCGATGCTCCACAGCGCGATGCCGAGCGAGATGATGCGCGGGCGCGCATAGCGATCGGCGAGATAGGCGACGGGCAGCCCCATCACGGCGTAGAACAGCGAGAACGCGAAGCCGTTCAGCAGACTGAACTGCGTATCGGTCAGATGCAGATCGCGCTTGATCGGCTCGATCATCAGCACGAGCACCTGACGATCGACGAACGAAAAGACGTACGCAAGCATGCAGATGACGACGACGTACCACTCGTACGTATAGCGCTTGCGGTCGGCAGCGCGGGGCAGGGATGCGGACATGCGGATTCTCCAGGAGCGGGCGAGGGGAATGCGCGGCGCCGGTCCCGCTGGCGGCCGCCGTCGCGGTGCGAAAAAGGTCGAACAGGTCGAAAAGCTCGGGGATCGCACGATCGGACACGCAGCGTAGTCGGCCAATTTCGGTTGCCATAGCCGGAGTGACAGCGGCGCGACACGGACATTCACCGACACGAATAAAGAAAACACCAGGGTCGCGCGCGCGGTGCGCCGCGTGCGGCACGTCGGGCGGGGCGCACGCGCATCATGCGGCGCATCTATAAGCGTTATAGAGCGCGTTGCGTCGACGTCCGAAATTGTCGTTCCTAGACTCGGGCCGGTTTTAAGCGATGCCGTTCGCCAGCGAGTGCGAACGCGTTTCACACGATGCGTCGCATGGCATGCGTGCGCCGCACTTTCTACGGGACGACGAAGATGACTGATTCGAACGGGCGCGCCGGCAGGCTCGCCGTACCGCTGGCGGCACTCCTCGCCTGCGCGGCGCTGCCGGCGGCTGCGCAATCGAGCGTGACGCTGTACGGGCGCATCGATACCGCGATCGAATACGCGAACGCGGGGCCGAACCATGTGACGCGGATGGGCAGCGGCAATCTGTGGGCGTCGCAGTGGGGATTGAAGGGCGTCGAGGATCTGGGCGGCGGCTACGCCACGATCTTCAAGCTTGAAGACGGCTTCAACGCCGCGAGCGGCGCGCTGTCGAACTCGAGCGCGCTGTTCGGTCGCGAAGCCTGGGTCGGCATCACGGGCCCGTTCGGCGGCGTGCAGTTCGGCGAGCTCTACACGATCCTGCACACGACGCTCGTCACGTACAGCCTGCCCGGCCTCGGCGCAGGGCTCGCATGGGGCAATGCGACGAACAACTTCGTCGGCCCGGCGTTTCTGCGCGTGCGCAACTCGCTGCGCTACACGTCGCCGCGCTACGCGGGCTTCATGCTGCGCGCGATGGCCGCACGCGGCGCGAACGGCGCGGCCGGGCAGCCGTCGACGCTCGGCGATACCTATGGTGCGGGCATCAACTACGTACGCGGCGGCCTGTCGATCGACGTCGACTACATGCAGCAGACATTCAGTCCGGTCGCCGCGTCGACGCTCGGCGCGACGAGTCGCGCCGCGAACGGCAACTACACGCTCGGCGCGATTTCGTACGACTTCCGCGTCGTGAAGATCGCCGCGCTCTATCTGCGGCATCGCGGCGGGCCGGACGTCGCGGCCGCGATCGATGCGCAGAGCGCGTATCCGCACAGCGACATCGTCGAACTCAGTGCGACGGTGCCGATCGGACGCGCGTCGCTGCTGCTGAGCGCGGGCCATTACCGGAAGGTCGCGGACAGCGACGGCAATGCCGACTCGTACGGCATCCGCCTCGACTATCCGCTTTCGAAACGCACGGTGCTGTACACGGGCGCGGCGATGGTGCGCAACGGCGCGCATGCGCGCTTCGTCGTGAACGGCGCGGCAGGCGGCGGCGTCGCAGTCGCCGCAGCGGGCGCGACCGCGAGCTCGCTCGTCGCGGGCATCGTCACGTCGTTCTGAACGCACGGCGGCGCGAACGGGCGCGCGGGGCTGCGCGCTTACGCGCACGCGGGCGGCTGCGGCGCGAGCCATGCGTCGAACGGCGCGAGCGTGCCGATGCTGAACAGTTCGAGCAACAGCGCACGCAGCCAGCGATGGCCGGGATCGGCATCGAAGCGGCGGTGCCAGTACGCATTGACCGCCCATTCGCCGGCGCCGGCGATCGCGTGGAGCGTGCACGGCTGCTGCGCGGCGAACGTGAGCGCGATCGTCTCCGGCAGGATCAGCGCGTAGTCGCCGTGCTGCAGCAGCGCGGGCACCACCATGAAATCGGGCAGCGCCACGCGCACGCGCGGCATCAGCCCGTGCCGGTCGAGCAGCTGCATCGATTGCGGATGCGACGTGACGGCGACGAAGCGCAGCGCGTCGGGCGCGTCGCCGTCGAGCACGAAATCGTCGGGCAGCGCGACGCGCCGCGCGGTGCGGCGCGGCATCAGCAGGACGCAGCGTTCGTGCAACAGCGCGGTGCGCTGGAAATGGCTCGACGCATCGGCGAAGTGACCGAGCGCGAAATCGATGCGGCCCGATTCGAGCGCGACATTCAGCTGGCATTCGTCGACGTGCAGCGTCTCGATCACCGCACCGGGCGCGCGGCGCTCGAATTCGGCGAGCAGCGTCGGCAGGAAGGCGCTCGCCGCGAAGTCGCTCATATGCAGCCGGAACACGCGCTGCGTCGTGTCGGGCGCGAAACGGCACCCTTCGTCGAGCACGTGCTGCAGGATCGCGAGCGCCTGATCGACCGAGACGGCGAGCCGCTGGGCGCGCGGCGTCGGTTCGACGCCGGTGCCGGTGCGCACGAACAGCGCGTCGCGGAACATCAGTCGCAGCCGGCCGAGCGCATGGCTCACGGACGGCTGCGTGACGCCGAGCTGCAGCGCCGCGCGGCCGACGTGCCGCTCCGCGTAGACGGCGCGGAACGTCTTCAGCAGATTCAGATCGAGGTCCTGCACGCGCAATCCGTCGCACATGTCGGCATCGGTCGGCGGCGCGTCGGTGCGCAGCGGCGGCGGGCGGCCGGGAACGGAAGGCGTCATCGCGGTTGCCTCGCAGTGACGGAAGGCGGATGGCCGTAACGCCGTGCATACGCCTTCGCGAAATGACCGAAACCGTGAATGCCGTGCGCGAGCAGCACGTCGGTCACGCTGCGCGCGTCGCCGCGTTGCAGCGCCGCGTGCACGGCGGCGAGCCGGCGGTCGCGCACGTACGCGGCCGGCGTGGTGTTCAGGAAGGTGCGAAACGCGTGCTGCAGCGTGCGCGGCGCGACGCCCGCGACGCGCGCCAGGGCCGCGAGCGCGAGCGGCTCGCCGAGATGCGCGTCGACGTACGCGCATGCGCGGCGCACCGGCGCGGGCAGCGGAGGCGTGCCGCGCGCGAGCGCGTCGCTGTACGAATGCGGCAGATGCGTGAGCAGCAGCGACATCAGCCACGCGCTGAGATCCGCGCCGAACGTCGCCGCGGCCGCGCCGAGTGCGGGCTGCGTACCGAGCTGGCACCGATAGTCGAAGGTCGGCAGCACGAGCGCGGCGCCGGCGCGGTGGCGGCCCGCATCGACTTCGAACTGCAGCGGCCGTGCGAGCGTCGTGCCGAGCATGTCCTGCAGCTTGCGTTCGAGCGCGCGGCGTTCGAGCCGCAGCACGAGGTTGCGGCAATCGCGGCTCGTGCGCAGCCGGCTCGCGCTTGCCGGCGACGACACGGTCAGTTCACCGGGGCCCGCGTGCACGGTCGTCTGTCCCGCCTGCAGTTCGCACCTGCCCGACAACGTCAGCCGGAACAGGAAGTGATCGGCATCGTCGCCGAAGTCGATGCGCGTCTCGCGGCCGTAGCAGAGCTCGAGCAACGCGCCATGATGCAGCGGCACCTCGTACAGCTCCGCATGAAACGGATCGCGGCCATGTGCGGCCATCCGGTGCGGGCCGAGCCGGTGCGCGACCGCGCGTTCGACTTCGTCGGGCGCATGCAGCGTGCCGAGCCGGTTCGGTGCGTGTCGGGAAAGGGCGATGTCCATACGCGGGCCTCGTGTCGGGTAGGGCTGCGCAGCGGCCGGCTGCACACGTATGCGATTGCGTTGCGCGATCGGGCGCGCCGTTGCGCGTTTTGAAGCGACGCGGCACGGGCGGCCGCGTAGTCTCGGAACGACTCATTCACCGGGAGACGACGATGAAGGTTTGTGTACTGGGCGGCGGCCACGGGTGCCATGCAGCCGCGATCGATTTGTTCGAGAAGGGGCACGACGTCGCGTGGTGGCGGCGCGATCGCGCGCCGCACGCGCGACTGCGCGCGCTCGGCGCATTGACGGTGACCGATGCGCGCGGCACGCGCACCGTGCCGGTCGGCGACGCGCGCGGCGCGATCCGCGCAACCGACGATCTCGGCGCCGCGCTGCGCGGCGCACAGCTCGTCGTCGTGCCGCTGCCGGCGACGTCGCACGAGGCGCTCGCCGCCGACGTCGCGCCGCTGCTCGAGGACGGCCAGGTCGTGTTCCTGCCGCCCGGCACGTTCGGCAGCTTCGTCTTCGCGCGTGCGGCGGCGCGCGCCGGCAACCGTGCGCGCTTCGCCTTCGCGGAGACCGGCACGCTGCCGTATCTGGTGCGCCAGCACGGCGACGGCAACGTCGTGATCAGCGCGTATGCGACGCGCCTGCCGACCGGCGTGTATCCGGCGCGCGAGGCGAGCAGGGCGTTCGACGTGCTGCGTGCCGGCTATCCGTCGGTCGAGCCGCTCGACGACGCGCTGTCCGGCGCGCTGATGAATGCCGGGCCGGTGATCCATCCGCCGCTGATCCTGATGAACGCGGGGCCGCTCGAACACTTCGACGCGTGGGACATCCACAACGAAGGCACGCAGCCGTCGATCCGCGCGGTGACGAACGCGCTCGACGCGGAGCGGATCGCGGTGCGCGAGGCGCTCGGCTATCGCGCGCCGCACTTTCCGCTCGCCGATCACTACGCGGCCGACGGCGACGAATGGATGTACGGACGCGGCGCGCACGGCAAGCTGACCGACAGCGGCGACTGGCGCGAGAAGATCGATCTGCGCGCGCATCGCTACATGCTCGAGGACACGCGCCTCGGCCTGTCCTTCCTCGTGTCGTGCGGACGCTGGGCCGGCGTGCCGACGCCCGTTGCGCAGGGGTTGCTCGCGATCGCGGGCGCCGTGGCCGCGCGCGACCTGTATGCGGAGGGCCGCACGCTGGAGCGGCTCGGGCTCGCGGCGCTGTCGCGCGACGCGATGCGCACGCTGCTCGAGACGGGAGACGCCGCATGATGCCGGCCGCCGAACTGACGCGCGTGCACGTGCTCGGTGCGGGCCGCATGGGGCAGGGCATCGCGCTCGCCTTCGCGTTCGCGGGGCTCGACGTGACGCTGATCGACTTCAAGGCGCGCGATGCGGCGGGCCGGCTTGCATTCGATCGGCGTACGCGCGACGAACTCGCACGGCCGCTGCACGCGCAGGTCGCACTCGGCCGCATCGATGCCGCGCAGGCCGACGCGGCGCTCGCGCGGATCGCGCACGTCGCGCGCGACGGCGCGGCCGATGCGATCCGCGATGCGCAGGTCGTCCCGAAGCGCTGCCCGAAGTGCTCGACGCGAAGGCCGACGCGTTGCGCTGGCTCGATGCGCACGTCGATGCCGACGCGACGATTGCGTCGACGACGTCGACGTTCGTCGTCACCGAACTGCAGCGCCACGTCGCGCGGCCGGCGCGTGTGCTGAACGCGCACTGGCTGAACCCGGCGCTGCTGATGCCGCTCGTCGAGATCAGTCGCAGCGACGCGACCGCGCAGCACGTCGTCGACGAACTCGCCGCGCTGCTCGTGCGGATCGGCAAGAAGCCCGTGATCTGCGGGCCGGCGCCCGGCTATATCGTGCCGCGCATCCAGGCGCTCGCGATGAACGAAGCCGCGCGGATGGTCGACGAAGGCGTGGCGAGCGCGGCGGACATCGATACCGCGATCCGCACGGGCTTCGGCCCGCGCTTCGCGGTGCTCGGCCTGCTCGAGTTCATCGACTGGGGCGGCTGCGACATCCTCTACTACGCGTCGACGTATCTGGCGGGCGAGATCGGGCCGCGCTTCGCTCCGGCCGACGGCGTCGTGCGCAACATGAACGCCGGCCGCGACGGCGTGCGCACGGGCGCCGGATTTCACGACTACGCGGACGTCGACGTCGCCGCCTACATGCGGCAGCGGCTCGGCGAGTTCGCGCGGCTGCTCGAACACCTCGGCCTCGCACCGACGTTCGACGGCGCGCGGCGTCGCCCGGGCGCGTGATCGGCCAGCCGCACGGCCGACGCGATCACCGCCGCGTGCGACGTGCGCCCGCGCAATCATGCGTCGCTGTCCGCGGCGCGCACGATGCGCGTCTCGCGCATCGCGCACAGCGTCGCGACGGTCACGAGCCCGAGCGCGACGAGAAACAGCGAGACGGGCCAGGACGCCTGATAGCGCTGCAGCAAGGCGGTCGCGATCAGCGGCGACATCCCGCCCGCGAAGATCGACGCGACTTCATGGCCGAGCGCGACGCCCGAGTAGCGCACTTCGGTGCTGAACAGCTCGCCGACGAGTGCCGGCAGCGTGCCGATCATCGCGCCGTGGCTGACGGCCGTGCAGACCGTCAGCGCGAGCCAGACGAGCGGCGTCACGCGCGTGTCGAGCAGCCAGAAGAACGGAAACGCGCAGGCGACGAGGCCGAGCGCGCCGATCAGGTAGACGGGCTTGCGGCCGATCCGGTCGGACAGCCGGCCCCACGCGAGCATCGCGATCATCACGCCGGTCAGCATCACGCCGTTCGGGATGCCGACGTATTTGCCGTAGACGAGCGAGAACGCGAGGAAGATATACGCGCCGCCGTTCTCGGCCACGCGCAGCCCCATCGCGAGCAGGATTTCCTTCGGATGACGGCGGATGCACTCGACGATCGGCAGATGCGTATGTGCGCCGCGCTTGCCGGCCTGCTCGTAGTCGCGGCTTTCCGGCAGGTGGCGGCGGATGTAGATACCGATCGCGAAGATCACGACGCTCGCGAGGAACGGCAGCCGCCAGCCCCACGTCATGAACATGTCGTTCGGCAGCGTCTGCGCGGCGAGAAACGCGGCGGACGACAGCACGAACCCGCCGCCGACGCCGAGCTGGCTCCAGGCCGCGTAGTAGCCGCGCTGCTCGGGCGGCGCGTTCTCGCTGATGATCAGCACGCCGCCGCCCCATTCGCCGCCGGAGGCGATGCCTTGCAGCAAGCGCAGCACGACGAGCGCGGCCGGCGCCCAGATGCCGGCCTCCGCGTAGGTCGGCAGCAGCCCGATCGCGAACGTCGACGCGCCCATGATCAGCAGCGTCCAGACGAGCGACGCCTTGCGGCCGTAGCGGTCGCCGACATGGCCGAACACGATGCCGCCGAGCGGCCGCGCGACGAAGCCGAGCGCGAACGCCGCGAACGCGGCGAGGCTGCCGGCGAGCGGCGACGCGCCGGGCGGAAAGAACACGTGGCCGAACACGAGCGCCGCGGCGGTGCCGTACACGAAGAAGTCGTACCACTCCATCGCGTTGCCGGCGACGGAGGCGATGACGATCCGGCGAAGCTGCCGGTCGGCGAGCGGCCGGGCGGCGCTCGGGGACTGCACGGTGTCGGTTGGATACATGGCGGACTCGGGTGGGGAACGCGAACGCGTGCCGTCTCGGAACCGGTGCGGCACTCGCGACGAGTGTTGTCGGCGCTGCCGCTCCGGTCAAATCCGCAAAAAAAGGGGAGTGTCATCACTCCGGCAAATGATGGTCGCGCCACGCGCGGCCGTGCCCGCGCGCGGCGTGTCGCTCACCGCTCGATCTGCCGGTTCCAGCGCGTATCCCACTGCGCGCGGTGCGCGTTGATCGCGGTCCAGTCGACCACCGTCACCTTGCGCACCAGATCGTCGATGTTGCCGAGGCTCTGCTGCATCGCGGCCGGCATCTTCGCGAGCCGGTTGGTCGGAATCTGTTTGCCGGCCTCGGCCGCCTTCGTCTGCGCGGGCGCCGACAGCAGGAATTGCGCGAGCTTCTGCGCGAGCTGCGGGTCCGGATTGTTGGCGACGACGCAGAGGTCGACGAGCAGCAGCACCGGCCCTTCCTTCGGGTTCGCGTACGCGACCGGGATGCCCTTGTCCTGCAGATCGCCGACGCCGGTCGGCGTGAGCGGGAACAGGCCGGCTTCGCCGGTCTGCACCATCTCGGAGATCTTGGCGGAATTCGGGATGTACTCGACGACGTTCGGGCCGACCGTGCTCGCCCACTTGCTGAAGCCCGGCTCGACGTTCTGTTCGCTGCCGCCGAGCAGCCGGTTGATCGCGAGGAAGCCGTGCAGCCCGAACGTGCTGCTCGACGCCGACTGGAACACGACCTTGCCCTTGTACTTCGGGTTCGCGAAATCCATCCATGAGGTCGGCGGCGCCCAGCCCTTCTCCGCGAACAGCTTCTTGTTGTAGGCGATGCCCGTCATCCCGAGCTGCACGCCCGCGCCGACGTCGTCCTTCATGCGCGCGAACGGGTAGAGCTCCTTCAGCACCGGCGAATCGTCGAGCTTCTGGCACACGCCGAGGCTGACCGCGCGCGCCATCACGCCGTCGTCGAGGAACGCGACGTGGATCTGCGGCTTGCTGCGGTTGGCGAGCAGCTTCGCGAGCACGTCCGACGACGTGCCGGGCACGACGACGACCTTCATGTTGTTGGCCTTCTCGAAGTCGGGCAGCACCTGGCTCGTATATGCCTTTTCCATCGGGCCGCCGTTCATGCCGACGTAGATCGTTTTGGTTTGCGCGAACGCAGGCGCGGACGCGGTCGCGCTTGCGATGCAGAGCGCGGCGGCCGCCGCGATCGTTCCGGTCAGTTTCATCGTTGGGTCTCCTGTTGACGGCAAGGGATGGTCGGTTCGGCTTGCGGTGCGAAGCGGCCGATCGAAAACGCATCGAGCGGCGTGACGGTTTCGCCGATCGTCACGAGATCGGCGAGCACGTCGCCGACACCGGGCGCGAGCAGAAACCCGCCGCCCGAAAAACCGAACGCGTGCAGCAGCTTCGGCGTCGTGCGGCTCGCGCCGACGATCGGGTTGTGGTCGGGCGTGCAGCCTTCGACGCCGCTCCACGTGCGGATCAGCAGCGCATCGCGCAGCGCGGGCAGCAGCGCGCAGGCGTCGCGCATCACGGCGCGCGTCGTGTCGACGGACGGCTGGCCGAACTCGCCGTCGCCGCGTCCGCGTCCGCCGCCGATCACGCAGTTGCCGCGCGCGACCTGGCGCGCATAGACGCCGCCGCCGTAGACGCCGAGGTTGTGCTCGATGAACGGCGGCAGCGGCTCGGTCACCCACATGTTCGGGTAGATGGGTTCCATCGGCACCGCTTCGCCGAAGCGTTCGGCGATCGCGTTCGCCCAGGCGCCGGCGGCATTGACGAGCCAGGTCGACGTGCAGGCGCGGCCGGCCGCATGGATCCGAAAGCGCGTGCCGTCGTGCTGCACGTCGTCGACCGGCGTGTGCTCGAATACGTCCGCGCCGGCCGCGCGCGCCGCACGCGCGAAGGCCGGCGACACGATGCGCGGGTTCGCGTGGCCGTCGGTCTCGCAGAGCGAGCCGCCGAGCGCCGCGCGGCCGAGCCACGGATAGCGGCGGCGGAACGCGTCGCCGTGCATCACGCGCAGCGGCAGCCCGTGTTCGGCCGCGAGCGCCGCGTAGGCGTGGAGCGCCTCGAGATCGGCGTCGCTGCGCGCGAGCCGCAGGTGGCCCGACACGACGAATTCGCCGTCGATGCCGATCCGTTCCGGCAGACGATCCCAGATGCGCCGTGCGCGCAGCGCGAGCGGCAGCTGTTCGGCGGGACGGCCCTGGCAGCGCACGCCGCCGTAGTTCACGCCGCTCGCCTGCGCGCCGCAGTCGCGGCGCTCGAACAGCGCGACGCGCAGCCCGCGCCGCGCGAGCGCGAGCGCGGCCGACGCGCCGACGAGGCCGCCGCCGACGATCGCGACGTCGTAATGACCGGTCTCATTCATCGCGCGCCTCGTCGGGGATCGCGGCGACGTCGTCGCCGGCAAGGGCGGCCGCGATCGGGAACGGCTTCACCGGCGGTTGCGCACGCAACCGGCCGACGTCCGCGAGCGGCCGACCGGTCTCGGCGGCCAGCACGAGCGCGGCGGCGTCGCCGCACATGCGGCCCTGGCAGCGCCCCATGCCGGCGCGCGTCAGCGCCTTCAGGCGGTTCAGCTCGGTCGCTTCGCCGCCGCGAATGCAACGCCGCAGCGTGCCGGCGTCGATTTCCTCGCAGCGACACACGATCGTGTCGTCCGGGCACTGCGCGGCCAGTGCGACGGGCGGCGCGAACGCCGCTTCGAGGCCCGCGCGGAACGCGCCGATGCGTGCCAGCGTGCGCTCGAGCGTCGCCGCGTCGGGCTTGCCGGCCGCGCGGTGCGGCGGCTCGACGATGCCGGCATCGTCGAGCAAGGCGAGCGCCGCGCGTCGTCCGGACGCCTCGGCCGCGTCAACGCCCGCGATGCCCGCACCGTCGCCCGCGACGTAGAGGCCGCGCACCGACGTGCGTCCGGCTGCGTCGCGCTCGGGCAGCCAGGCGCGATTGAGCGGGTCGAAGCGGAACCGGCAGCCGGCGAGATCGGCGAGCTGCGTTTCCGAACGCAGCCCGAAGCCGAGGCCGATCGCGTCGCAGTCGATCGTGCGCCGCGCGTCGTCGCGCGCGGCGCGCGCGGCGCGCCACGCGAGCGCCGTGACGTGCCGCTCGCCGACGATGCGCTCGAGCGTGACGCCCGTTTCGATCGCGACGCCGTGCGCGCGCAGCCAGCCGATGTAATAGAGCCCCTTCGCGAACGTTGACGGCAGCCGCAGCAGCGCGGGCGCGGCGGCGACCTGCCGGTGCAGCGGGCTCGTGTCGAGCACGGCGGCGACCTGCGCGCCGGCCTTCGCGTACTGATACGCGACGAGATACAGCAGCGGCCCGGTGCCCGCGAACACGATGCGCCGGCCGATCGCGCAGCCCTGCGCCTTCAGCGCGACCTGCGCACCGCCGAGCGTGTAGACGCCCGCGAGCGTCCAGCCGGGTACCGGCAGCAGGCGGTCGGTCGCGCCGCTCGCGACGATCAGATGCGAGTACGGCACGGTCGTCTCGCGGCCGTCCTGCAGCGTGTCGACGCGGCCTGCACCGCACGCCCACGCGAGCGTGTTCGGCCGGTAGTCGACGTGCGGCAGCAGCGCGGCCATCGTCCGGTGCACGGCGTCAGCCTTTGCGGCATCGAAGCCGTACAGCGCGCGCTTGCCGCGCACGAACGCGCCGTCGGCCGGCGGCTGGCGATAGATCTGGCCGCCCCAGCGCGCGTTCTCGTCGATCACGACGGGGCGCAGCCCCGCGTCGACGAGCGCTTCGGCCGCGCGCACGCCGGCCGGCCCCGCGCCGACGATCACCGGTCGCAGCGCGTCCGTCATCGTGCGTCTCCGGTCGCGGCCGGCGGCGCGCCGGTGACGATCCGCATGCCTTCGGCGAGCGGCGTCGAGCATGCGCGCACGCGCGCGCCGGCCTCGGTGCGCACCCAGCAGTCCTGGCATGCGCCGATCAGGCAGAAGCCCGCGCGCGGCCGGCCGCCGAATTCGCTGACGCGCACGCGACGCTGCGCGACGAGGATCGCGGTGAGCACGGTGTCGCCGGCGAGCGCATGCGCGGGCCGGCCGTCGAGCGTGAACGCGATGCGCGCGCGGTCGCGTTCGGCGAGGCGCACGAACTGCGCGCCGTCGTCCGCGGCATCGGGGGAACGGGAAGCGGGAATGGACATCAGTGTTGGCCGATCAGGATGCGGTTCAGGCCGTAGACGCGATCGAGCAGCAGCATCGCGCCGGCGGTGATGAAGATGACGAGCGCCGATACCGACGCCATCATCGGATCGATCGATTCGGTCGCGTACATGTACATGCGTACCGGCAGCGTGACCGTCTGCGGCGACGTGACGAAGATCGACATCGTCAGCTCGTCGAAGCTGTTGATGAACGCGAGCAGCCAGCCGCCGGTGATGCCGGGCACGATCATCGGCAGCGTGATGCGGCGAAACGTCGTCCACGGATCGGCGCCGAGCGAGCACGCGGCCTGTTCGACGCTGCGGTCGAGGCCGGCGACCGACGCGAGCACGAGACGCATCACGAACGGCGTGATCACGATCATGTGCGCGACCACGAGCCACGCGAACGAGCCGGTCGCGCCGATCAGCGCGAAAAACCGCAGCAGCGCGATGCCGAGCACGAGGCCGGGAATCACGAGCGGCGACAGCAGCAATCCGTTCAGGAACGCGCGGCCGGGAAACGTCGCGCGGCCGATCGCGAGCCCGGCGGGCAGCGCGATCGCGAGCGACAGCGTCGCCGACGCGAACGCGAGCTTCACGCTGTTCGCGAACGCGGTGACGAAGTCGTTTTTT
>NZ_JBQYLP010000205.1:0-11442 GCF_052683555.1 Burkholderia sp. BC1 | reverse complement strand
CGGCTACGTCTGCGATGACCGCCGAGCCGAATAAATCAGCGTTTCCCTAGGGTCTGTTGACAAATGCTGACGGGGGGCTGTTAACCTGAGCGGTAATCTGTTTACATCCTGTATTTTGGGTAGGCAGGATGGCACGAAGGCTGTTGCGTGATGACCAATACGATCGAATTGAAGGACTGCTTCCGGGCCGGGCTGGCTGTCGAGGGCGGCCCGCGGCGAACAATCGCGAATTTGTCGAGGCTGTACTTTGGATTGCCCGCACGGGTAGTCCGTGGCGTGATCTGCCAGAGGAATTTGGCTGCTGGAATAGCGTGTACAGGCGATTTGCTCGATGGCCCAAGCCGGCGTCTGGCATGGCGTCTTTGCGACGTTGGCGGGAGATACTGACTTCGAAGAGGTCTTCATAGACAGCACGATTGTGCGCGCGCATCAACATGCCGCAGGCGCCCCCAAAAAAAGGGCGATCAGGCCCTCGGGCGTTCTCGAGGAGGGCTCGGTACGAAGATTCACGCGCTGGTTGACGGCTTGGGTATGCTTGCAAAATTCCGACTCACTGGTGGGCAGGCCGGCGACAGTCCGAAGGCGCTACCATTGCTGGGTGAGTTGCAGCCAAGGAGTGTTGCGGCTGACAGGGCATACGACACTGATGCACTCATTGCGCATCTGAGCAGCCTCGACGCCACGGCCGTAATTCCAAGTCGTTGTAATCGACGCGAACAGCGTGCACTGGACAAGGACCTCTATCGGTCCCGAAACCTTGTTGAGCGTTTCTTTGCCCGTATTAAGCAGTTCCGGCGCATCGCCACACGATACGAAAAATTGTCAGAGCGCTTTGCGTCCTTCGTTGCTGTGACCGCATCCTTTATATGGCTTGTCTGAGACGACGTCGACTTACAGAAGAGGTCCTATGCGCTCTATTTTTTCGAAGCTTTTCCGAAGGTCAAACTCACACACTAAAGTCGCAGAGACTCCCGTTCAGCCGCTCGACTACGAAAAGTTGATCTTGCTCGATGCTGAAGACCTTGCGGAACAAGGGATTGCCGAAGCTTATCAGCAACTGCTACCGGAACTCACCAAGTACGTTGTCCATCCAGCGGATCTCACAGAAATATTGGATGGCGACGTTCCCAGCTACAAGATTCGATGCGATGGGCAAGAATATCTCGTCTATTCCGCAGAAGAACCAGGCACCGAAAGTGAAAGCTGGGGAAGGGCTACCTATTTCTTCTTCCTGATCGTAAACAAGCAACTCTTGGGCACGGGCGTACAGCTATACGCGATAAACGGCGGCAACGACCTAGGCGCCCTCTTCCTCGCACCAGAAGAGGCGAAGGCCGCGCAAAGCGCGCTTCCACGAAAGACCGACTGGCCTTACATCCCGACGCTGAACGACTCATGGTACGGCCAATTTCATTGAGCTGATTGCCGCCTGCCTTTTGTCAACACACCCTAGAAGGGCGCAAGCCATACGCTTCATCTCACTTCCCAAAACAAAATCTCTTGCGGTTCAGCCGGTCGGACGTCGGCACGCCGATGGCCGTAAGACGATCGCCGGCCCTCTTGCTCCGACAAGGCTTTCTGCCCGATCCATCAATAAAATTGATCGCGACGATGAAAATTATGCGTTTTGCTTGCAGCTCGCCCTGAGGCATAGTTGCGTCGTGTTGACGCACCTTTGAGTCTTTCAGTCATGAACATGCGAATCGAGCCTTCGGTGCTCGCGAATCCGGACCTGCAGTTTGCGACGCTGTCGTCGGGCATCAGCCTGCCGTATGTCGAGCAGGGCAGCGGCGCGCCGATGGTGTTCGTTCATGGTTCGCTCTGCGATTACCGCTACTGGGATCCGCAGCTCGCGGCGCTGTCGGCCCACTACCGCTGCATCGCGCCGAGCCTCAGCCACTACTGGCCGGCCGTCGAAGCCGGCATCCAGGACGAGTTCAGCTGGCAGAACCACGTCGACGAGCTCGCCGAATTCATCGACGCGCTCGATCTCGGCCCCGTGCATCTCGTCGGCCATTCGCGCGGCGGCAGCGTCGCGTTCAACGTCGCGCGCCAGCATCCGCACCTCGTCGAATCGCTGACGCTCGCCGATCCGGGCGGCCCGCTGCAACGCGACGGCGTGCGAGAAGAGGCGAAGCTGCCGGCGGCCGCCATGGCGCTACGGGCGAAGGCGGTGGAGCTGATCGGCAGCGGCAGCGTCGAGGCGGGCCTCGAAATGTTCGTCGATTCGGTGAGCCTGCCCGGTGCGTGGAAGAAGAGCACGCCGCGCTTCCGCGCGATGGCGATCGACAACGCAAGCACGCTGCCGAAGCAACTGCGCGATCCGCTGCCCGCGTATTCGGCGAGCACCGCGGGCGATATCGCCTGCCGCACGCTGCTGATCGACGGCCAGCGCAGCCCGAAGATGTTCCGCAACAACGTCGAGACGCTGTCGCAATGGATCCCCAACGCGCAACGGCAGACCGTCGCCGGCGCGTCGCACGGGATGAACGCGGCAAGCCCGGCCGTGTTCAACCGCTTCGTGCACGAGTTCGTCGCGGCGTAAGCGCGCTGTCGTATCAGGCGGCTTTAGGGCCGCCTTGCCGTGATCGTCGCCAAAGACGACGCGAGCGCCGCCTGCATCGCTTCTTCAGCGGCCGTCGTGCGTCGCCGGCGCCTCCGTTTCGCCATACGCGCGGCGCGTGGCTTCAAGCCGCCGGCTCGCCGTTGCGCGTCACGGCATCCGGCAGGCCGAACACGCAATCGAACGACCAGTTGTAGACGAACGTGAAGATCGGGAAGAACACGATCAGCACCGCGTCGAACAGAAACGCCTGCAGCAGCGATACGTCGAGCCACCACGCAATCAGCGGAATCAGGAAGGTCACGAGCGCGGCCTGGAATCCGATCGCATGCGCGACGCGGCGGCCGATCGTCCGCGTCGTCGCCGCGCGCCGCCGTTCCCATGCCTCGAACGCGAGGTTGTATAGGAAATTGACGGTGACGCCCGTCGTCGAGATCATGACGCCGAGCAGACCGCTCGTCTCCACGCTCGCGCCGCTCAACGCGCCGAGCACCGTCGATGCGATCAGGATCCCGAGCACCTCGAACATCACCACGTAGACGACGCGTCTCTTCCAGCCCTGCATGAATCGCCCCTTCGAATCGAACAAGGTGGCGAGACTAGCAGCGCGTCCCTTGCCTGCAAAAGTCAGGTCCTTTCAATTTTTCTGACAGGAGGCATTGCATGCTGACCAGTGACCACATCGACATGCTGCTGACCGTCATCGACAAGGGTTCGTTCTCGGCGGCCGCGCGCGCACTCGGCCGCACGCCGTCGGCGGTCAGCATGGCCATCGCGAATCTCGAGGCGGAGCTGGGCCTAGTGCTGTTCGACCGCGGCACGCGCGAACCGACACCAACGGCCGCAATGGCCGCGCTGCTGCCCGACGCGCGCGCGATTGCCGAGCGGCTGCACGCGCTGCGCGCGCATGCGCAGCATCTGTCGGAAGGCGTCGAGGACACGCTGCGGCTCGGTCTCGCCGCGGAAGTCGACGGCGCGCCCGTCGCACGCGCGCTCGCGGCCGTTTCCGCGACATATCCGGCGCTCGCAGTCAGCATCGTCACGGCGCCGCAGGACGCGATCGTCGATGCACTGCATCGCGGCGCCGTCGATCTGTGCGTCGCGTACGGCGGGCTCGATCTTCATCCGCAAGAACAGATCCACGCGCTGTGGACCGAGACGCTCGTCGCGGTCGCCGCGCCGACTCATCCGCTGATCGCCGAAGCCGCGCATCCCGAAGGAATCGAGCGACTGTCGGGGTTCCGGCAGATCGTGATCGCCGATCCGGACCGGCCGCTGACCGACGTACGGCCCGTGATCGGCAACCGCACGTGGAAAGTGACCGACATGGCAACCGCGATCGCGCTCGTGACGGCCGGCCACGGCTGGGCGAACCTGCCGGCGTCGGTGATCGGCCGATACGTCGCCGCCGGCGAACTCGCGCCGCTCACGTTCGCGAACATCCGCAACGGGTTGCCGCTGCCCGTGTATCTGCGGCGGCCGAAGCATACGGGGCTCGGCAAAGCCGCGAACGAGCTGGTGCGGGCGCTGCGGGCCGACGGCGACGCGGCGTAACCGCAGCAGGCGCTACCGCGCGCGCCTGGCCGCCCGCTTCCGCGCGGCGTCCCTGGTCCGGCCGCCGCCATTCGCCGCCGCGAACATCTTCATATCGCTCAGCAGGCAATTCAGCAGCGTGTCGGCCGCCACACCGAGCGGCCGCCCCGTCTTCACCAGCAGGCGTGCCTTCGCGGAATCGAACAACGGATGCTCGATCGGCAGCGCGACGAGCTCGCCGCTGTCCAGTTCGCGATAAGCCGCGAACGCGCCGATCAGCGTGATACCTCGATGGCGCTTGACGAAATGCCGCAGCACCGCGAGCGAATTGGTCGTCAGCGTCGGGCGGATCGGCAGGTTCTCCGTATAGGCGAGCATCTGCGCCACCTGACCGAGACCGAAGGCCGGCGGCATCAGCGCGAGCGGATACTCGCCGAGCTCGTGCGCGCGGACCGGGCCGCCGCGCACCGCGAGCGGATGGCCCGCGTGGACGAGCGCCACCACCGGCTGCGACGAGGTCGCGAGATAGCGGATCTCCGGATGCGCGGGCGGGTTGTACGCGAGCCCGATATGCGCGCGGCTCTCGGCCACCTCCTGCAGCACGTTGTTGACCGGCAGCACGTCGACGATCACGTCGAGTTTCGGATAGCGCATGCAGAAGTCGGTCAGCACCTCGTCCATCAGCACGTCGACGTAGCCTTCGCTGGTCACGATCCGTACCTGGCCGGACTCAAGCCGCTGCAGCGCCTGCAGCCGCTCCTCGAACAGTTCCTGCTGCGAACGGCAACCGCGCCAGTATTCGAGCAGATGCGCGGCGGCCTCGGTCGGCCGCACGCCGCGCGCCTGGCGCTCGAACAGCACGACGCCGATTTCCTCCTCGAGCAGGCGGATCTGCCGCGTGATCACGGACGGCGCAGTATTGATGCTGTCGGCCGCGCCGCGGATCGAGCCATGGGTCAGGACTTCATGAAAGTAGCGCAGGCGGCGTTGGTTCAGTTCGCGCATGGGGATTCCGGTGTGTCGTGACGTGTTGCCCGTGGAGCAACATTAGCTCACGAAAGTTGCTCTTGCTCTGCTTTTTCGTCTCTCCGACGATGCAGCCATCGAGATCAATGTTGCAAGACGCCCACGTCACTGGAGACCGATATGTCCGCCGTACCCTCCTCCCGCCACGCAACGGCCCAGGACAGCGCCCCCGTGCAGGCCCTGTATCGCAAGCTGAACTGGCGCCTGCTGCCGCTCCTGCTGCTGTGCTACACGTTCGCGTATCTCGATCGCGTCAACATCGGCTTCGCGAAGCTCCACATGCAAAGCGCGCTCGGCTTCTCCGACGCGGCATACGGTCTCGGCGCGGGCATCTTCTTTCTCGGCTACGTGCTGTTCGAGATCCCGAGCAACCTGCTTCTTCCGAAGATCGGCGCACGCAAGACAATCAGCCGGATCATGGTGCTGTGGGGCCTGACGTCGGCCGGCATGATGTTCGTGCGCGGCGAGACCTCGTTCTACGTGCTGCGCTTCCTGCTCGGCGTGTTCGAGGCCGGCTTCGCGCCGGGGATGATCTTCTACCTGACCTACTGGTACGGCGCGCGGCGCATGGCCGGCGTGATGGCCGTCGTGATGCTCGCGGGCCCGATCGGCGGCATCGTCGGCTCGCCGCTGTCGACCTGGCTGATGACCGCGCTCGACGGCGCGCACGGCCTCGCCGGGTGGCAATGGATGTTCGTCGTCGAAGGGCTGCCGTGCGCCTTGCTCGGCCTGCTGGTCCTCAAGGTGCTGGCGGACCGGCCTGCCGATGCGGCGTGGCTGACCGACCGCGAGAAAAGCCTGCTCGCGTCCGAACTGCAGACGCCCGCCGCCGGCCACCATGCGTTCGGGCAGGCGGCGCGGGACCCGCGCGTCTACCTGCTGGCCTTCGCGTACTTCACGATGATCTGCGGGATCTACGCGGTCAGCTTCTGGCTGCCGTCGATCCTCAAGGCCAACGGCGTGACCGACACGATGCAGATCGGCTTCTATTCGATGATTCCGTACATCGCGGCCGCCGCCGCGATGCTCGCGATCGGCCGACGCTCCGACCGCCGCGGCGAACGCCGGCTGCACAGCGCGGTATCGGCGCTGGTCGGCGCGGCCGCGCTGGCCGCCGCGACCTTCGCCGACGGCCACCTCGCGGTATCGCTCGTCTGCATGACGATCGCCACGGCGCTGACGTGGGCGGCCTATACCGTGTTCTGGGCGATCCCGTCGCAGTACCTGACGGGCAACGCGGCCGCGGGCGGCATCGCGCTCATCAACACGATCGGCCTGATCGGCGGCTTCCTCAGCCCGACCGTCATCGGCGAGATCCGCACCGCGACCGGCAGCATGCAGGCCGGGCTGCTGGTGATCGTCGCGCTGATGGTCGCGGGCGCGGCGGCGCTGATCATGAATCGCCTTCCCGTCGCGACGCGCTGACACGACGCACCGCTTCACGCGCTTCGCGCGGCGCCGTCCGGCCGGATCGGGCGCCGGACGCACGTCGCGCACACCGACCGTTCTTCCTGGATTCAGTCTCATGACCACACGCATCCTGATTGCCGGTTTCCAGCACGAAACCAACACCTTCGCACCGACCCGGGCCGCCTATGCGAATTTCGAGCGCGGCGAGGGATTTCCGGCCATGGTGCGCGGCGCCGACCTGCTCGCGCTGCGCGACGTCAACATTCCGGCGGGCGGCTTCATCCGCGCGGCGCAGCGGCGCGGCTGGGCATTGCAGCCGGTGATCTGGGCCGGCGCGAGCCCGTCGGCGCATGTCACCGAAGACGCGTTCGAGCGGATCGCCGGCGAGATCGTCGACGCGGCACGGCATGGCGGCTTCGATGCGGTCTATCTCGACCTGCACGGCGCGATGGTCGCCGAGCATACCGACGACGGCGAAGGGACGCTGCTGGAACGCATCCGCGACGCGGTCGGCCCGGCCGTGCCGGTGGTCGCGTCGCTCGACCTGCACGCGAACGTGACCGAGCGGATGCTGAGCCGTGCCGACGCGCTGGTGGCCTATCGCACGTACCCGCACGTGGACATGGCCGAGACCGGCGAACGCGCGGCCGCGCTGCTCGAACGCCTGCTCGCGGGTGGCGGTCCGCTGCATCGCGCTGCACGGCGGCTGCCGTTCCTGATTCCGATCAACGGCATGTGCACGCTGCTCGATCCCGCGCGCGACATGTATGCACGGCTGGCGGCGCTGGAGACGGACGGCGTCGCTTCGCTGTCGTTCGCGCCGGGCTTTCCGGCGGCGGACTTTCCCGAATGCGGGCCGGTCATCTGGGGCTACGGCGACGCCAATCCGGTCGACGCGGCCGTGCAGGCGCTATACGACAAGATGCTGAGCGACGAAGCGAAATGGCAGGTGCCGTTCCTGTCGCCCGACGACGCGGTGCGCGAGGCGATGCGACTGGCGGAAGGCGCGAGCAAGCCCGTCGTGATCGCCGACACGCAGGACAACCCCGGCGCGGGCGGCGACTCCAACACGACGGGGCTGCTGCGCGCGTTGCTGCGCAACGGCGCGCGCGACGCGGCGCTCGGCCTGCTGTGGGATCCGGCCGCGGCGGCGGCGGCCGCACGGGCGGGCGTCGGCGCCTGCATCGAGTTGTCGCTCGGCGGCTCCGGCGTACCGGGCGACGAGCCGTTTCACGGACGCTTCGAGGTCGTCGCGGTATCGGACGGCGTGTGCCGCTACGACGGGCCGATGATGAACGGCATGCTCGCTGACGTCGGCCCGGTCGCCTGCCTGAAGATCGACGGCGTGCGGATCGTCGTGAGCGGCGGCAAGGCGCAGATGCTCGACCGCAATCTGTATCGCCTGGGCGGCGTCGAGCCGGAGGCGATGAAAATCCTCGTCAACAAGAGCTCGGTGCATTTCCGCGCCGACTTCCAGCACATCGCGCACGCGGTGCTGGTCGCCAAGGCGCCCGGGCCGATGCAGGCGGACCCGGCCGACCTGCCGTGGACCCGGCTCGCGCACGGCATGCGGACGAAGCCGATGGGCGACGCGTTCAAAGGCGCGTGAGGCGCTCGCGTCGAAACAGCTGGATGAGGATTTGCCGGCAGGTCGGGATCGGGCAAGATTTTCCACGGACCCATCGCGCGCTGCTCGCGACAAGGCGTGACTCGGGGCGGGTGGCGGCACGCCAGCCGCCCCGTCGGGCGAGGCTTGTGCGGCCTGACCGTTAGTTGCGATATGGCGGTATCCCGTGTCACGCCAATCGACGTCGCGATGCGATAAAAAACCCCGGCCGCCGGCAATGCTGAATGACCGAGGTTCATCGATTCGCTGGCCGGCGGCCCCGACGAAGCATCATCCGTCCGCGTCGCCGGCTATCGGCCACCACGCCATCCATCGTCTCGAAGCAATCCGGCCCGACCTTCGCGAAATAATCGCGAGGATCTCTGCCGAAAATCGAGGATTCCGCTTGCCGATTCAGACCTCGAACCCCGCGCTTGCTGCCGAAAACTATCGGGCTTCCAACCGCGCGAAAGCGCTCAAACGTATCTTCATTGTAGATACAAATAACTTGCAATTCGCGCGACGCGTTTCTACAATGGATAAACATTTGGAGCTTGCCATGGAACTCAAGATTCAAAAATGGGGCAATAGCGCGGCGGTTCGTTTGCCCAGCGTTCTGCTCGAACAGATCAACGCGACGGTCGGCAGTTCGCTGAGCGCGGACGTGCGCCCGGATGGCGTGTTGTTGACGCCGGCCCGCCGCAAGTATTCGCTCGATGATCTCGTTGCCCAATGCGACACGAAAGCGCCTTTCCCTGCCGACATGGCTGCATGGGGCGAGGTCAAGCCGGTGGGGCGTGAGGCATGGTGAAGCGCGTCAAGTTCGAGCGAGGCGATATCGTGCGCGTGAGCCTGAATCCGACTCTCGGTCGTGAGCACCAGGGCGACTTTCGTCCGGCGCTGGTGCTCTCCCCGGCAGCGTTCAACGCTTTGGGCGTTGCGCTGGTCGCACCGATCACCCAGGGTGGCGAATTTGCGCGGTTCGCAGGGTTCGCGGTCCCGCTGTCCGGTGCAGGAACCGAGACGCAGGGCGTCGCGCTGGTGAACATGGTTCGCATGCTCGACCTGGAGGCGCGCGGCGCTCGCAAGGTCGAACGCGCGCCTGTCGAGGTCGTGGAAGATGCACTCGCCCGGCTTCAGACGATCATCGAATAATGAAAGGGCTTTTCCGCCAGGCGGATAGTCTCTCTGCTGGACGACTCGAGGCTTACACGGCGGAAGCGGTATAACGCGTGCGGGAAGTTGCACTCCCGATCCGCGTCACCGCGGATCGGGGCTGGTTGAACTTCATGTGGCGCAGCGGCCCGCCGCGAGCCGCCACGCGCGTCGACACGTCAACGCCCCGCGATCTCCGCCTTGGCCGCCGCCCCGCCGACCGCCGTCGGCGCCTCACCCCACCCGCCACCAAGTGCACGGATGAGATTAACGGTCGACACGGCCTGCGCGCCCGTGAGCTGATTCGCCTGCAACTGCGACTGCAACACCGACCGCTCGCTGTCGATCACGTCGAGATACGCGACTTCGCCTTCCTGATACTGCGTCCGCGACAGCGTCGCCGCACGGCGCGACGCATTGACGGCCGCATTCTGCGCGCGAATCTGATCGTCGAGCAGCCGCAGATCGGCGAGATTGTCCTCGACCTCGCGGAACGCGACGAGCACCTGCTGCCGATAGTTCGCGACCTGTTCGTCGTACTGCGCGCGCGCCTGCTGCACGCCGGCCGCGCGGCGTCCGCCGTCGAACAGCGGCAACGTCAGCGCGGTGCCCGCGAACGGTCCGAGCAGGAACGTGCGGCTCGACCACAGGAACAGGTTGCCGAGCGTCGACGCTTCATAGCCGAACGATCCGGTGATGTCGAGCTTCGGGAAATACGCGGACTTCGCGAGCCCGATCCGTGCGTTCGCAGCCGCCATCGCACGCTCGGCCGCCGCGACGTCCGGACGGCGTTCGAGCAGCGCGGACGGCAATCCCGGCGGAATCTTCACCGCGACCGGCACGAGCGGCGTTTCCTTGAACGCGAAATCGGCCGGCGCCTTGCCGAGCAGAATCGCGAGCGCATGCTCGGACGCCGCGCGCCGGCGCGCAACGCCGACCGCATCGGCCTGCGCGGACGCGAGCTCGTTCTTCGCACGCGACACGTCGAGCTCGCTGATGTCGCCCTCGTTGAACCGGCGCTGCACGAGCTTCAGCGCTTCCTCGCGCAGTTCCACCGTACGGCGGTACAGGTCCTGATCGGAATCGAGCTGGCGCAGTTCGAAGTAGTTCTGCGCGACGTCGGCCTGCAGCGCGAGCTGCACCGAACGGAACAGCGCTTCGCTCTGCGCCTGATCGGCGCGCGACGCTTCGACGTTGCGGCTCACGCGGCCGAACAGGTCGGCCTCGTACGACACGGTGCCCTGCGCGCGCCACAGCGTCGCATTGGTCGGCCCTGTGCCCTGTGGCTGGAACTGCGACGCCGACGAGAGCCCTTCGCGCGTCGGCCCGAAGCCGACGCCGACCTGCGGGAACCACTGCGAGCGCGCAGTGCGCGTCGCGGCGCGCGCCTCCTCGACACGTGCGGCCGCGGCCTTCAGGTTCTGGTTCGCGGCGAGCGCCTGTTCCTCGAGCGCGTCAAGCACGGGATCGCCGAACACCTTCCACCATTCGCCGCGATGCGCGCCGTCGGCTGGCTCGGCCGGCTTCCAGGTGCCGGCCTGCTCGCCGGGTGCGAGCGTCGGCGCTTCCTTGAACGCCGTGGGCGTCGTGACGTCCGGGCGCTTGTAGTCGGGGCCCACCGCGCACGCGGCGAGCAGCGTCGCGAGCAGCGTGCTCGCGGCCGCCACCTTCGCGATGCGCATCAGGCCGTTTGTGTTGTGCATGTTGTCCATCTTGTTGTCCTCAAGCATCCGGTGCGGGCACGCCGTAACCGGCCGAATCCTTGCCGGCGACGTGAATCTTGCCGCCCGCGAGCGTGCGCAGCACGACGTAGAACACCGGCGTCAGCATCAGCCCGAACAGCGTGACGCCGAGCATCCCGAAGAACACCGCGACACCCATCGCATGGCGCATCTCCGAGCCCGCGCCCGTCGACGTGACGAGCGGCACGACGCCCATGATGAAGGCGATCGACGTCATCAGGATCGGGCGCAGACGCAGCCGGCTCGCCTCGATCGCGGCCTCGAGCGGCGTCTTGCCGTCGTGTTCGAGCTCGCGCGCGAATTCGACGATCAGGATCGCGTTCTTCGCCGACAGCCCCACCAGCACCATCAAGCCGATCTGCGTGAAGATGTTGTTGTCGCCGTGCGTGAGCCATACGCCGTTTTTT
>NZ_JBQYLP010000204.1:0-8090 GCF_052683555.1 Burkholderia sp. BC1 | reverse complement strand
AAAACCGGGTCAAGTTTCAGAAAGCACCGGCATATGATGGACGCGCGTAAGTTCTTGATAAACCTGCTGTATCGAGCTACGGCGCAGTCCAGCGAAGTACCGGGCTGGAGTCATCGTCAAACAAAAAATCCCCGCGCAGCGACTCCGCTTCACGGGGATCGAATCGATGGCCGGTCGCCTCAGAACGCATCGCCCGGCACGCGCACCCACCCTTCCATCAGCACGCGCGCACTGCGGCTCATGATCGCCTTCGTGACCGTCCATTCGCCGTTCTCGAACTTCGCCTCGGCGCCGACGCGCAGCGTGCCGGACGGATGCCCGAAGCGCACCGCGTTGCGCTCGCCGCCGCCGGCCGCGAGATTGACGAGCGTGCCGGGAATCGCCGCGGCCGTGCCGATCGCGACGGCCGCCGTGCCCATCATCGCGTGATGCAGCTTGCCCATCGACATCGCGCGCACCAGCAGGTCGACGTCGCCCGCGTTCACGCGCTTGCCGCTCGACGCGACATAGTCGGCCGGCTTGGCGACGAACGCGATCTTCGGCGTATGCTGCCGCGTCGCGATCTCGTCGAGCGTGTCGATCAGCCCCATGCGCAGCGCGCCGTGCGCGCGGATCGTCTCGAACTTCTCGAGCGCCTTCGCGTCGCCGTTGATCGCGTCCTGCAGCTCGGTGCCCTTGTAGCCGATCGCTTCCGCGTCGACGAAGATCGTCGGGATCCCCGCGTTGATCATCGTCGCCTTCAGCGTGCCGACGCCCGGCACCGTCAGATCGTCGACGAGGTTGCCGGTCGGGAACATCGCGCCGCCCGCGCCCTCTTCGTCGGCGGCCGGATCCATGAACTCGAGCTGCACTTCGGCGGCCGGGAACGTCACGCCGTCCAGCTCGAAATCGCCCGTTTCCTGCACCGCGCCGTTCGTGATCGGCACGTGCGCGACGATCGTCTTGCCGATGTTCGCCTGCCAGATCCGCACGGTCGCGACGCCGTCGCGCGGCACGCGCGCCGGGTCGACGAGGCCGCCCGCGATCGCGAACGGGCCGACCGCCGCGGACAGATTCCCGCAGTTGCCGGTCCAGTCGACGAATGCGCGATCGATCGCGACCTGCCCGAACAGGTAATCGACGTCGTGGCCGGGCCGCGCGCTCTTCGAGACGATCACCGTCTTGCTCGTCGACGACGTCGCGCCGCCCATCCCGTCGATCTGCTTGCCGTACGGATCGGGGCTGCCGATCACGCGCAGCAGCAGCGCGTCGCGCGCGGCGCCGGGCGCCTGCGCGGCATCCGGCAGATCCTGCAGCCGGAAGAACACGCCCTTGCTGGTGCCGCCGCGCATGTAGGTCGCGGGAATCCGGATTTGAGGAATGTGCGCCATGTTGCGTTGCTCCAGTGTGGTCGGATCAGGCCGCGGCCTGCGACGATTCGAGGAAGTCCTGCGCGAAGCGCTGCAGCACGCCGCCCGCCTCGTAGATCGACACTTCCTCGGCCGTATCGAGCCGGCACGTGACCGGCACGTCGACGCGCTCGCCGTTGCGGCGATGGATCACGAGCGTCAGATCCGCGCGCGGCGTACGCTCGCCGATCACGTCGAACGTCTCGGTGCCGTCGATGCCGAGCGTCTTGCGGTTCGTGCCCGGCTTGAACTCGAGCGGCAGCACGCCCATCCCGATCAGGTTCGTGCGGTGGATCCGCTCGAAGCCTTCGGCGACGATCGCCTCGACGCCCGCGAGCCGCACGCCCTTGGCCGCCCAGTCGCGCGACGAGCCCTGGCCGTAGTCGGCGCCCGCGACGACGATCAGCGGCTGCTTGCGATTCATGTACGTCTCGATCGCCTCCCACATCCGCATCACCTTGCCGTCCGGCTCGACGCGCGCGAGCGAGCCCTTCTTCACCGCGCCGTCGACCACCGCCATCTCGTTGACGAGCGTCGGGTTCGCGAACGTCGCGCGCTGTGCGGTCAGGTGATCGCCGCGGTGCGTCGCGTACGAGTTGAAGTCCTCTTCCGGCAGGCCCATCTTCGCGAGGTATTCGCCGGCCGCGCTGTCCGGCAAGATCGCGTTCGACGGCGACAGGTGATCGGTCGTGATGTTGTCGCCGAGCACCGCGAGCGGACGCATGCCCTTCAGCGTGCGCTCGCCGGCCAGCGCGCCTTCCCAGTACGGCGGACGGCGGATGTAGGTGCTCTGCGGCCGCCAGTCGTAGAGCGGCGCCGCGCGCTCGCCCGCGTCGGCCGCGCGCGCGAACATCGGCTCGTAGACGGTGCGGAACTGTTCGGGCTTCACGCTCGCGGCGACGATCGCATCGATTTCCTCGTCGGTCGGCCAGATGTCCTTCAGCGTGACGGGCTTGCCGTCCCGGTCGTGGCCGAGCACGTCCTGCTCGATGTCGAAGCGGATCGTGCCGGCGATCGCATACGCGACGACGAGCGGCGGCGAGGCAAGGAACGCCTGCTTCGCATACGGATGGATGCGCCCGTCGAAGTTACGGTTGCCGGACAGCACGGCCGTCGCGTAAAGGTCGCGCTCGACGATTTCCTGCTGGATCTTCGGATCGAGCGCACCGGACATCCCGTTGCAGGTCGTGCACGCGAACGCGACGATGCCGAAGCCGAGCTTCTCGAGCTCGGGCAGCAGGTTCGCTTCCTTCAGGTACAGCTCGACGGCCTTCGAGCCCGGCGCGAGCGAGCTCTTCACCCACGGCTTGCGCCCGAGGCCGCGCGCGTTCGCGTTGCGCGCGAGCAGGCCCGCGGCGATCACGTTGCGCGGGTTGCTGGTGTTCGTGCAGCTCGTGATCGCGGCGATGATCACGGCGCCGTCGGGCATCTCGCCCGGCTTCTCTTCCCACTGGCCGGCGATCCCGCGCGCGGCGAGGTCGGAGGTCGGCAGCCGCTTGTGCGGATTCGACGGGCCGGCCATGTTGCGCACGACGCTCGACAGATCGAACGTCAGCGTGCGCTCGTATTGCGCGTGCTTCAGCGTGTCGGCCCACAGGCCCGCTTCCTTCGCGTAGGTCTCGACGAGCTTCACCTGTTCGTCGCTGCGGCCGGTCAGACGCAGATAATCGAGCGTCTGGCCGTCGATGAAGAACATCGCGGCCGTCGCGCCGTATTCGGGCGCCATGTTCGAGATCGTCGCGCGATCGCCGAGCGTCAGGCTCGCCGCGCCTTCGCCGCGGAATTCCAGATACGCGCCGACCACCTTTTCCTTGCGCAGGAACTCGGTCAGCGCGAGCACGATGTCGGTCGCCGTGATGCCGGGCTGGCGCTTGCCGGTCAGCTCGACGCCGACGATGTCGGGCAGCCGCATCCACGACGCGCGGCCGAGCATCACGTTCTCGGCCTCGAGCCCGCCGACGCCGATCGCGATCACGCCGAGCGCATCGACGTGCGGCGTGTGGCTGTCGGTGCCGACGCAGGTGTCCGGATAGGCGACGCCGTCCTGCACCTGGATCACCGGCGACATCTTCTCCAGATTGATCTGATGCATGATGCCGTTGCCCGGCGGAATCACGTCGACGTTCTCGAACGCCTTCTTCGTCCACTCGATGAAGTGGAAGCGATCCTCGTTGCGGCGATCCTCGATCGCGCGGTTCTTCGCGAACGCATCCGGATCGAAGCCGCCGCATTCGACCGCGAGCGAGTGATCGACGATCAGCTGCACGGGCACGACCGGGTTCACCTTGGCCGGATCGCCGCCGCGCTCCGCGATCGCGTCGCGCAGGCCGGCGAGGTCGACGAGCGCGGTCTGGCCGAGGATGTCGTGACACACGACGCGCGCCGGGAACCACGGAAAATCGCGCTCGCGCTTGCGCTCGATGATCTGCTTCAGCGAATCGGCGAGGATCGCCGGGTCACAGCGGCGCACGAGGTTCTCGGCGAGCACGCGCGACGTGTACGGCAGCGTGTCGTAGGCGCCGGGCGCGATCGCCTCGACCGCGGCGCGCGTGTCGAAGTAGTCCAGCGACGTGCCGGGCAGGGGTTTGCGGTAGGCGGTATTCATCATGTGGGGGAAATCGAAGGGTGGCGTGCGACGCGCGCCGGCCGCCCGCAAAACGGGCGCCGGTGCGCGCGGCCGGTGTTTCAGCGCTTCTCGATCGGCACGAACTGCAGATCGTCCGGGCCCGTGTAGTTCGCGCTCGGGCGGATGATCTTGTTGTCGATGCGCTGCTCGATGATGTGCGCGGCCCAGCCGGACGTGCGCGAGATCACGAACAGCGGCGTGAACATCGCGGTCGGCACGCCCATCATGTGATACGACACGGCGCTGAACCAGTCGAGGTTCGGGAACATCTTCTTCGCGTCCCACATCACCGATTCGAGGCGCTCGGCGATGTCGTACAGCTTCAGGTCGCCCGCTTCCTTCGACAGCTTGTGCGCGACGCCCTTGATCACCTTGTTGCGCGGATCGGAGATCGTGTAGACCGGATGACCGAAGCCGATCACGACTTCCTTGTTCTCGACGCGGTGGCGGATATCGGCTTCCGCCTCGTCCGGCGAGCGGTAGCGGCTCTGGATTTCATACGCGACCTCGTTCGCGCCGCCGTGCTTCGGCCCGCGCAGCGCGCCGATCGCGCCGGTGATCGCCGAGTACATGTCGGAGCCCGTGCCCGCGATCACGCGGCCCGTGAACGTCGACGCGTTGAACTCGTGCTCCGCGTAGAGGATCAGCGACGTGTGCATCGCGTCGACCCACGACTTCGACGGCGTCTTGCCGTGCAGCAGGTGCAGGAAGTGGCCGCCGATCGAATCGTCGTCGGTTTCCGTTTCGATCCGCTTGCCGTTGTGCGAGAAGTGATACCAGTACAGCAGCATCGAGCCGAGCGAGGCCATCAGGCGATCCGCGATGTCGCGCGCGCCCGGCAGGTTGTGGTCGTCCTTCTCAGGCAGCACGGTGCCGAGCACCGACACGCCGGTGCGCATCACGTCCATCGGATGCGCCGACGCCGGGATTTGCTCGAGCACCGCCTTCAGCGCGTTCGGCAGCCCGCGCAGCGCGCGCAGCTTCGCCTTGTAGGCGGCGAGTTCGGTCAGGTTCGGCAGCGTCTCGTGCACGAGCAGGTGCGCGATCTCCTCGAACTCGCACGATTCCGCGACGTCGAGAATGTCGTAGCCGCGGTAGTGCAGATCGTTGCCGGTCTTGCCGACCGTGCACAGCGCCGTGTTGCCGGCCGTCACGCCCGACAACGCGACCGACTTCTTCGGCTTGAATGCGCCTGCGGCGGCCGGTGCTGCTGCGTCTTTCGTCTCGCTCATGTTTCCGTTCTCCTGTATTCAGATAGGCAGATTCGTCGTCGCCACGCGGGCCGCTTACTTCTTGCCCTGCGCAAACAGCTCGTCGAGCTTGCGTTCGTATTCGTGATAGCCGAGGAAGTCGTACAGCTCGGCGCGCGTCTGCATCGTCGGCACGGCCGCCTTCTGCGTGCCGTCGCGGCGCACCGTCTCGTAGAAATTCAGCGCGGCCTTGTTCATCGCGCGATACGCGCCGCAGCAGTACAGCGCGATGTCGACGTTCGCCTCGCGCAGTTCGTCGACCGTGAACAGCGGCGTCGAGCCGAATTCCGTCAGGTTCGCGAGGATCGGCACCTTCACCGCGGCCTTGAAGCGGCGGTAGTCGTCGAGCGTCTTCATCGCCTCGGGGAAGATCATGTCGGCGCCGGCTTCGACGTAGGTGACCGCGCGTTCGATCGCCGAATCGATGCCTTCGGCCGCGGCCGCGTCGGTGCGCGCCATGATCACGAACTGGTCGTCGGTACGCGCGTCGACGGCGGCCTTGATGCGGTCGACCATCTCGTCGGTCGGCACGCACTCCTTGCCCGGACGGTGCCCGCAGCGCTTCTGGCCGACCTGGTCCTCGATATGCACGGCCGCGACGCCCGCGTTGATGAACGAGCGGATCGTGCGCGCGATGTTGAAGGCGCCGCCCCAGCCGGTATCGATGTCGACGAGCAGCGGCAGGTCGGTCGCGTTCGTGATCCGGTTCGCGTCGATCAGCACGTCTTCCATCGTGCTGATGCCGAGATCGGGAATGCCGAGCGAGTTCGCGGCGACGCCGCCGCCCGACAGATAGACGGCCTTGAAGCCGACGGCCTGCGCCATCTTGGCCGCGTACGCGGTGATCGCGCCGACTACCTGCAGCGGCTGCTCGGCCGCGACTGCCGCGCGGAACTTCGCGCCGGCGCTCTGAAGATGCGTGTTGCTCATGAACGGCCTCCTGAAGGAATGCCCATAGACAGCAAGGACCGGGCCAGCATCGATCCGCCGCGCTAACCCGCTGATTCTTAAGCGAACGGCGCCACAGCCGGCGGCCCGTTTCATTTCAATTCGGAAATCTCGTATCCCAAAAATGAAATCCGGCGCGCATAATCGGCGGCCATGGACCTCTCTTCGATCAAGCCGGCCGGCGCCGCCGACCGCACGGTGCGCCCGCGCATCTGGGCAATGGGCATCAGCCGGCTGCGCGACCTGTTTCGCGAAATCGCCGGCGAATTCGACGAACGCGCGGACGTGCGCATCGTCACGCGCGCGTACGAGGACGCGCTCGGCGCCATCGCCGAGGCCGGTACCGCGCGGCCCGACGTGATCGTCGCGGCCGGCTCGAACGGCGGCTTCCTGAAGACGCGCGCGCAGGTGCCCGTCGTCGTCGTGTCGCCGACCGGCTTCGACGTGATGCAGGCGCTCGCGCGCGCGCGGCGCGATGCGACGCGCATCGCGCTCGTCAGCGCCGGCGACACGCCACCCGAAGTGCGCCGCTTCGTCGCCGCGTACGGTCTGGACGTGCAGTTTGCGTCATATCAGACCGCACAGGAAGCCGAAGCGTGCGTGCACGATCTGCGCGATCGCGGCATCGAAACGATCGTCGGGCCCGGCCTCGTCACCGATCTCGCGGCAAGCGCCGGGATGGGCGCCGTGTTCCTGTATTCGCACGCATCGGTGCGCAAGGCCGTCGAAACGGCGCTCGAAGTCGCGTACGCGACGCATGCCGAAGCGTTTCGCCGCCAGCGGCTCGACACGCTGCTCCAGCATCTGCGCGACGGCGTCGTCGCGCTCGACGCGCAGGGCCGCGTCGAGGCGATCAACGAGCGGCTCGCGTCGGCGCTCGGCGTCGAGCCGTCGGCGGCGGTCGGCCGCGCGCTCGTCGATCTGCGGCCCGAGCTGCGCACGCTGCGCGGCGAGGACGGCGACGCGCTCGCGACCGTGCGCGGCGTGCGCTACGTCGTGCATCGCGGGCCGCTCGTCGATCGCGGCGTCACGTCCGGCAGCGTGCTGACGTTCCAGGAATCGCGCGCGGTCGAGCGGCTCGATCGCGCGCTGCGCTCGCAGCCGAACACGCAGCAGTTCGCCGCGCGCTATTCGCTCGACGACGTCGTCGGCGCATCCGCGCCGATGACGCGCGTGCGCGAGCTCGTGCGCCGCTACGCGAAATCCGATGCGACCGTGCTCGTGCTCGGCGAAAGCGGCACCGGCAAGGAGATGATCGCGCAGAGCCTGCATGCGCTCTCCGCGCGACGCAGCTATCCGTTCGTCGCGGTCAATTGCGGCGCATTTCCGGAAGCGCTGCTCGAAAGCGAGCTGTTCGGCTATGAGGAAGGCGCGTTTACGGGCGCGCGCCGCGGCGGCAAGACCGGGCTGTTCGAGGCCGCGCATCGCGGCACGCTGTTTCTCGACGAGATCGGCGAAATGCCGCCGTCGCTGCAAAGCCGGCTGCTGCGCGTACTGCAGGAGCGCGAGGTGATCCGCCTCGGCTCGACCGAACCGATCCGGATCGACGTGCGCGTGATCGCCGCGACGCACCGGCCGCTGCTCGCGGCCGTCGAGGCCGGCACGTTCCGCGCCGATCTCTATTACCGGCTCAACATCCTGAATGTCGGCCTGCCGCCGCTGCGCGAACGCGCGGCCGACATTCCCGCGCTCGCCGCGACGCTGCTCGTGCAGGCCGCGCGGCGCGAGCCGCGGCTCGCGGAGCGGCTGCGCGACGCCGACGATGCGGCGCGCGTGCTCGGCGCGGTGCAGCCGACGCTCACGCGCTACCGGTGGCCCGGCAACGTGCGCGAATTGCAGAACGTGATCGAGCGGATCGCGGTGGAGCTGGCCGAAGCG
>NZ_JBQYLP010000203.1:0-48814 GCF_052683555.1 Burkholderia sp. BC1 | reverse complement strand
CGCGCCCGCGCCGACGCCCGGATACGTCTGCGGCACGTACACGCGCCAGAACGCCGCGAACGGATGGCTGCCGAGCGAGACGGCCGCGCGCTGGTAGGTCGGCGGAATCGACTTCATCACGCTGTAGAGCGGCAGGATCATGAACGGCAGCAGGATGTGCGTCATCGAGATATAGACGCCCACGCGGTTGAACAGCAGCGCGAGCGGATGCGCGAGCAGGCCGCTGCCGATCAGCGCCTTGTTGATCAGCCCTTCGTTCTGCAGCAGCACGATCCACGCGGCCACGCGCACGAGCACCGAGGTCCAGAACGGAATCAGCACGAGGATCATCGCGAGGTTCGCGCGCCGCTCCGATAGCGTCGAGATCCAGTAGGCGAGCGGATAGCCGAGCAGCAGCGCGAACAGCGTCACGGCAATGCCGATCACGAACGTGCGGCCGAAGATCGCCAGATAGATCGACTGATCCGGATCGGCGTGCACGATGCTACCGAAGCCGTCTTGCTTGTGGTCGAGCGCGGCGAGCAGATAGAACGGCGAATAGGCGCTGCCGTTTTTGGCGATCGCCTGCCAGTAGGCGACCTCGTCCCAGCGCGCATCGAGTTCGATCAGTTTGCTGCGCGTGCCGGCCGGCGTCAGCGCCGTGCCATCGTCGTTTTTCAGCGGCATCGCGCGCGCAGTCTTGGCGACGAGCGAGCGATAGCCGGGAATCTCGGTGTTCAGCCGCCGTGCGAGCGCGCCCATCGCGTCGCTGTCGGCGACTTTCGTCATGTCGGCGGCGAGCGCCGCGTAGGCGGCGTCGGCCGGCGGCGTCTTGCGGTCCCACTTCGACAGCGCGGCGACCGTGTTCGGCAACGCGGCGGCGATCTCCGGGTTCTGCACCGCGCGCGTGAGCAGCGTGCCGATCGGCACGACGAACACCAGCAGCAGGAAGATCGCGAGCGGCGCGATCAGCAGCAGCGCCATCGTGCGCTTGCGGGCCTCGGCCGCCTTCAGCTCGCGCTTGAGCGCGGCCGTCGACGTCGGGGAAGAAGCGATCGTCATCGTATTCAACGGTTCTCTCCGGCCGGAGCGCGATCCGGCGGAATGCCGCGCGACGCGAACGAAGCGCCGCGCGGCCGGTTGCATCGGGACAGCGGTGCGATTACTTCGTCGCCCAGGCGGCGAAGCGCTGCTCGAGTTCGTCGCTGTGATCGGTCCAGAACCCGATGTCTTCGAGCACCGCGTTCTTGCCGTTGGCCGGCGAATTCGGCAGGTTCGCAAGCGTCTTCGCATCGAGCGACTTGATCGCCGCGATGTTCGCCGGCCCGTACGCGATGTGCTGCGCGTATGCCTGCTGCGGCTTCGGCGTCAGCGTGTAGGCGATGTACTGCTCGGCAAGCGCCTTGTTCGGCGAGCCCTTCGGAATCGCCCAGTAGTCGAGATCGTAGATGCTGCCGTTCCACACGACCTTCAGGTTCTTGCCTTCCTTCTGCGCGGCATCGATGCGGCCGTTGTACGCGGTCGACATCACGACGTCGCCGGCGACGAGGAACTGCGGCGGCTGCGCGCCCGCTTCCCACCACTGGATATACGGCTTCAGCTCGTCGAGCTTCTTGAATGCGCGGTCCTGGCCTGCCTTCGTGCCGAGCACCTTGTACACGTCCTTCGGCGCGACGCCGTCGGCCATCAGCGCGAACTCGAGGTTGTAGCGCGCGCCCTTGCGCATCCCGCGCTTGCCGGGGAATTTCTTCACGTTCCAGAAATCGGCCCAGCCGGTCGGCGCGGTCTTCAGCTTGTCGGCGTTGTACGACAGCGCCGTCGACCAGACGAAGAAACCGACGCCGCACACTTGCGGCGCTTCGGGAATCAGGTCCGACTTCTTCGCGATCTTCGACCAGTCGAGCTTCTCGTAGAGCCCTTCGTCGCAGCCGCGATTCAGGTCGCCCGACTCGACTTCGACCACGTCCCAGTTGACGTGCTTCGCTTCGACCATCGCTTTCACCTTGGCCTGCTCGCCGTTGTACTCGACGGCGGTGACCTTGTTGCCGGTCGCCTTCTCGAACGGCTGGTTGAACGCGACCTTCTGCGCGTCGCCGTTCGCGCCGCCGAAGTTGACGACCGTCAGCTCCGCCGCCGTTGCCGATGCGCCGATGGCAGCCAGCGCCAATGCGAGCGCGGTGCCGCGCACCGCAAAACCTGTTCCGTTCATGATCGTTGCTCTCCTCTTGTGGTGGTCGTGGTGAATGCGTGACGTTGTCATGGGCGACGTGCGGCGCGCTGCCGGCTCGCTCGGCGCGGATGCCTACGCGAAGACGCGCAGATGCTCGGGCGCGAACGCGAGCGAGACCGGCGCGCCCGGCGAGAACGCGTCGAGCGCGCCCGTGCCGAGCGGCATCTTCACGAAGCATTCGTCCTGCCCCGGCAGCGCGCAGCGCACGCGCACGTGATCGCCGAAATAGATGAGGCTGCGCGCCTCGCCCGTCAGCCGGTTCGCCGCCGCGCCGTTCGCGTGGCCGCTCGCATCGCCATTGACGCGATCCGGCGCCTGGCCGTTCGCACCGTGCGCCGCGAGGCTCATCCGCTCGGGCCGGATGCATGCGATCGCCGCCGCACCCTCGGCGACATCGCCGATGCGGCGGCCGACGAGGCGCGTGCCGTCGCCGAGCCGCAGCTCGCAGAACTCGCCGTCGACGCGCGCGATCGTGCCGCGCAGCCGGTTGCTGTCGCCGATGAAGTTCGCGACGAATTCGTTGCATGGTGATTCGTAGAGCCTGTCCACCGTGTCGAGCTGCTGCACGATGCCCTTGTCGAATACCGCCACGCGGTCCGACATCGTCAGCGCCTCGCCCTGGTCGTGCGTGACGTAGACGAAGGTCACGCCGAGCTTCTCGTGCAGCGCCTTCAGCTCGTACTGCATGTGTTCGCGCAGCTGCTTGTCGAGCGCGCCGAGCGGTTCGTCCATCAGCACGAGCTTCGGCTCGAACACGAGCGCACGCGCGAGCGCAATGCGCTGCTGCTGGCCGCCCGACAGCTGCGCCGGATAACGCTTCGCGAAGCGCTCCATCTGCACCATCTTCAGCGCGTGGGCGACGCGCTCCGCGCGCTCGGCCGCCGGCAGCTTGCGCACCGTCAGCGGATAGGCGACGTTCTGCTCGACCGTCAGATGCGGAAACAGCGCGTAGTTCTGGAACACCATGCCGATGTTGCGCTTGTGCGGCGGCACGTGATTGAGCAGCTCGCCGTCGAGGCGGATTTCGCCGCCGGTCGGGAATTCGAAGCCCGCCAGCATCATCAGGCACGTGGTCTTGCCCGAGCCGGACGGCCCGAGCAGCGTCAGGAATTCGCCGCGGCGAATGTCGAGATCCAGCGATTTGACGACGAGCGTCTCGCCGTCGTAGGTCTTTCGCACGCCGCGAAAACTGACGATCACATCATCGGACTTCATCGTGGCTGTCCCCTTTGCTGCGCAACGATCTTTATCGAGATGCGAGCCACTATACGGCGCGCACGGTTCTACAATAGGGAACCATTTCAATATTCCCAGTAGGACCACTTTGGATACCGTGATCGTCGCCGACTGGCTGTCCGCCCGTCTCGACCGGACTTCGTCCGAGCCGATGTACCGGCAGCTGCTGCAGCTGATGCAGCAGGCCATCCTGACCGGCGAATTGGGGCCGGGGACGAAGCTGCCGAGTTCGCGCACGCTGGCCGCCGACCTGTCGATCGCCCGCAATACGGTGCTGCACGTGTACGACCAGCTGACGGCCGAAGGCTACGTCCTGACGACGACCGGCAGCGGCACCTATGTCGCCGACACGCGGCCCGACGCCGCCGCGATGCGCGCGCACGGCGCGGGCGCGGCGCGTTCGGACGACGGCGGCGCGGCAACGGCCTCGACCGCGGCGGCCGACGCACAAGGCGGGCTGTCGATGCGCGGCCGGCAGTTGATCGAGCATGCGGGCGTGTCGCGCCGTCAGTGGGGTGCATTCATGCCGGGCGTGCCGGACGTCTCCGAATTTCCGAGCCGCACGTGGAGCCGCCTGCAGGCGCGGCTCTGGAAGGAAGCGAACCCCGAACTGCTCACGTATGCGCCGGGCGGCGGCTATCGGCCGCTGCGTCGCGCGCTCGCCGACTATCTGCGCGTCGCGCGCTCGGTCAAATGCTCGCCGGACCAGGTCATCATCACGACCGGCATTCATCAGTCGATTGATCTCGCGGTGCGGCTACTGTCCGACATCGGCGATCGCGCGTGGGTCGAGGAGCCGTGCTACTGGGGCGTGCGCAGCGTGCTGCAGGCGGCCGGCCTCACGCTGGCGCCCGTGCCCGTCGATCAGGAAGGGCTCGCGCCGAGCGCGAGCGACATGCAGCACCCGCCGCGGCTCGTGCTCGTCACGCCGTCGCATCAGTATCCGCTCGGGATGGTGATGAGTCTCGCGCGGCGGCGCATGCTGCTCGAATACGCGCGGCAGCATCGCTGCTGGATCATCGAGGACGACTACGACAGCGAATTCCGTTACGGCAGCCGCCCGCTCGCGTCGCTGCAGGGGCTCGACGACGGCGGCCGCGTCATCTACGTCGGCAGCCTCGGCAAGATGCTGTTTCCCGGTCTGCGGATGGGCTACATGGTCGTGCCCGAGCATCTCGTCGACACGTTCCGCACCGGCCTCTCGGAGCTGTACCGCGAAGGACAGCTGATGCAGCAGGCGGTGCTCGCCGAGTTCATCATGGACGGCCATCTGACCTCGCACGTGAGACGGATGCGCACGCTATACGGCGAGCGCCGTCAACTGCTGATCGATGCGATCCGCGCGCGCTTCGGCGACACGTTGCCGGTGATGGGCGACGAAGCCGGCCTGCATCTGGTGCTCGGGCTGCCCGACGCATGCGACGACCGCGCGGTCACGCAGAGCGCATTCGAAGCGGGCGTGATCGTACGGCCGCTGACCAGCTATTACAGCTGCGCCGATACCGCGCAACGCGGGCTGCTGCTCGGTTATGCGTGCGTCGCGCATGAAGGGATCGAGCCGGCGTTCGACACGCTCGCGGCGATCATCGAACAGCATCTGCCGCGGCACGCGACGCGCGCCGCGTGAGCCGACGGCCGCGCGTGCGGGCCGTTATCGCGCGGTTCCCGTCGTAGCTGTAGCCGTCGCGGCCGCACCGCGATCGAGCGACGCCGCGCGCACCGCTTCGCCCGGCTTCGTAAACATGCGCTGCCGCAGCGCGGCGATCTGCGCGTCGCGATCCTGCGGCGAGAGACCGGCGGCTTCGATCTGCGCGCGCTGCGCCGCGTAATCGGCATAGCGGCTTTGCCATGCTGCGTCGTCCTGCTGCAGCTGCGCGACACGTGCGGCGACGTCCGCACCAAGCGTCTGCGCCAGCGCCGCGCGTGTCGCGTCGGGCGCCGCCCCGCTCTTCTGCCACTGCGCGATCCGGTCGATCGCGGCCTGCTGCGCGTTCGCGCGCTGCTGCGCCGCACGCTCGTCGGCCGGCATCTGCTGATCGAGCGCCGCGAGCCGCTCGGCCTTCTGCGCATCGGTCAGCGTGCGGTCCTGCATGATGCGCAGCCGCGCGAGGTCGTAGCGCTGCCGCCACTGCTCCGCACCGAAAAACGGTTCGCTCCAGTCGCCGAGCGTGCGGTACGCAATCGACGCGCGCCGGTCGAGCGCGAGCTGCAGCGCGCCGAGATCGGACTTGTCGGTGACGGCGCCCGCGTCGGGCAGCTTTGCAAGCGCGTCGCGATAGGCGCGATAGCGATGCCAGACGTCGAGCGCTTCCGCCTGCGCGACCGTGCCGTCGAGCTGCGCGGCGATCTCGCGGGCGACGAGCGCATCGAGCGCGGCGGCGTCGAGCTCGCTCTGCGCGGTCAGGCAATAGTCGAAGAAATCGCGCACCGCGCGCGACTTCGCGAGATGGCCGCCCGGATCGAGCGGCAAGCGCGGCGCGCTCGATCCGGCCAGCGGCGCGGGCACGCTCGCGCCAGCCGGCGGCGCCGCCGGCGACGGCAACGCAATCGCGCCGCGTTCGCCCGCCTGCGATCCGGCGTGCGCGACTTCGATGTCGCGCGGCGGCGATGCGCCGCGCCACAGCACGACGGCGGTCACGGCCGCACAACCGGCGACTGCATACACGGCGACGCGCCGCATCGGCGACGCGCGCCCGTCACGTGCGGCCATCCGTCAGACGCCCGCGAGCTTCAACCGGTTCGCGTGCGTGCGGATCATCGCGACCGGATCTTCCGCATACGCACCGCGCACGCCGAGCAACTGATTGATCTCGTCGAGATGATTCCATTTGAAGTTCGTGCCGAGCACCTGTCCGTACAGCGCGCTGCACTTCGACACGAGCCCGTCGTTTTGCCCCGAGCCGCGATTGATCATCACGGTGCCCGTGCCGAGCAGCGCGAGCGTCGACGCATCGAGTGCATTGGCCGGATCGATGACCGGAATCGTGCTCGTGTCGCTCGCGCCCGTGACGCCGAACGCCGAATTCGTCGGCTGAATCGCGGTGCCGGCCCACGAGTACAGCAGATGCGTATTGCCGCCGACGGTCTCCGTCGACGCACCGGTCGTGCAGCTGCCCGGTGCACCGAGACCCGCGCTCGGAAAGTTCCGGTTGTAGGTCGCGGCCTGCGCGGTCGTCAGCGTCGTCAGTGCGGCGAGCGCGTCCTGGTTCGTGTTGTGGCTGCTGCTCGTCAGGATGCCGAACACATTGACGAATGCGGCGATCACCGACGACGACAGCCCGGTCGGATCGTACGCGAGCACGCTCTGCACGAAGTCCGCGAACTCCGAGCCGCGATGCGGAGTGCCGATCGTCGTCACCGACGCGACGAGATCCGGCGCGACGGCCGCCACGTAGCGCGACGTGAGACCGCCCTGGCTATGGCCGATCAGGTTGACCTTCGTCGCGCCGGTCGCGGCGAGCACCTGCTTCACGTATGCGAGCAGCTGTTCGCCGCGTCCGTTCGGACCGTCGTCGCTCTGGAATCCAGACAGGTTCGCGACATACACCGTCGCGCCGTGCCGCTGCAGGTCTTCCTGGATGCCGTACCAGTACTCGAGCACGCCCGCGTACTTGTCCGTGCCCGTGAGCCCGTGCACGAGGACGATCGGATAGCGTGTCGCCGCGTAATCGTCGGCCGGCGCGATCGCGGCGAGCGCCGTGCGCGTCGTCGCGAGCGTCATCAACGCGGTCGTTCCCGCGAACGGCGCGGCGCTCATCGCGCACGCCACTGCTGCTGCCACCACCCTGGAACGCATCGATCTGGCCATGCATGTTCTCCTGATTATCGTGCTGCCGGTTCGAACGGAATCGAAGCGATGCAGCGCGCGCCCGAACGCGCCGCGCATCGAATGCCGGAGTGAATCACGACTCGGGAACGTTTGCGTGCCGACTAGATACGGTTCTCTAATCGCTTGACGCGCACGACGCGCGTCGGCGGGGGCACGCCGCAGCCCGCGCATGCTGCGTTCGCACACGCGGGCCGCGCACTACAGCTTCGCGCTGACGCGCACCCAGGCGGTGCGGCCCGGCTCGTTGACCGGCGCGTTCGCCGGATAGCCGAAGCCCGCATTGCCGGCGAGGTTCAGATGCTCGGCATAGGCCTTGTTCAGCAAGTTGTCGACGCCGACCGAGATCTGCACGGTCTTGCTCACGTTGTACTGCGCATGCAGCGACAGCACGCCGAAGCCCGCGCTCGGGCCGAAGTCCTTGCCGACCACGTTGCCCTCGTTCACCGCATAGCGATGCTGCGGCGCAACGACCCGCCACAAACCGCCGGCCGACCACGCGCCGCGCGTGTACTCCAGCCCGACGCGCGCCTCGAGCGGCGGCATCTGCGGCAACGGATCGCCGCTCGTCGCATTGCGCCCCCACGCGTACGCAACCGAGGTCTCGATACGCAGCGGTGCGACCGGCCGCCAGCCGACGCCGGCTTCGCCGCCCATGATCTGCGCGTTCACGTTGCTCGCCCGCGTCGTCGGACCCATCATGCCGCTCGCGTAGTCGAACAGGATGAAGTCCTGCACATAGCCTGCATAGGCGGAGACCCACGCGTCGAGCCGATCGCTCTTGTACTGCGCGCCGATGTCGAGCTGCGTCGTCTTCTCGGGTTGCACGGCCGAGAACGCGTTGACCGAACCGGCCGGGCCGCGTTTCGCGGAAAACAGCTCCCAGTAGTCCGGATAGCGCTCGGCATGGCCGATGCCCGCATACCAGGTCACGGGCAGCGACGCCAGGTCGCGCTCGTAGCGCAGGAAGCCGCTGGGCAGCACGCGCGCGCGATCGTCGTCGAACGTCGGATTCGGCCGGCTCGTCATCATGCCGCCCGTCGTCGCGCGCTTGTCACGCGCGCTCGCATAGTCGACACGCGCGCCGCCGATCACGCGCGCCGCCTCGCTCGCATACCACGTCAGTTCGCCGAACGCGCCGGCGTTCCACATCGTCGCCTGCGCGTCCCACGGCTGGTCGCCATAGTTCTGCCGCCCCATCGCGGCGCGCGAATCGAGCCGGTTCGATTGCGCGTCGACGCCCGTCACGAGCTTGAACGCGTCCCCGAATCGCCACGTCGCGGCCGCACGCGCGCCGAGCGTCCGACGCCGCACCTCGGACGCCATCCGCATCGGCATGCTGCTCGCCGGATCGGGCTGCCGCAGCGTGTAGTTGTCCATCACGTGATCGGCTTCGTTGTAGTAGACGCGCGCTTCGATCCGGTCGAGCACGTCGCCGAGATGCCGTTTGTCGAACGACAGGCCGAACGTGTCGCGGCGGAAGTGCGCGCCGTCCATCCCGCGCCCCGCATAGCGCGCGTAGCCGTCGCCGGTGCCGGCCGTCAGCTCGACGCGCGTGTGCGCGTCGGGCGTCCAGCCGAGCGCGGCATCGGCGTTCCATTTGTCCCATTGCGACGGCACCGTGCGGCCGTTGCCGTCGCGGTAGTCCTGCGCATGCGCGTGATTCGCGATGACGCGGCCGTAGAAATCGGGCGTGCCGGCCGTCACGTCGACGTTCTGGTCGTTGCGGCCGAACGATCCGCCGACGAGGCTGCCGTCGAAGCGCATGCCGGGCCGCTCGAAACGCGGCGTCGTGCGCTCGAACAGCACGGTGCCGGCCGATGCGCCGGGGCCGTACAGCACCGTCTGCGGCCCCTTCACGACCGTCACCTTGTCGTAGCTTTCCGGTGCGATATAGGAAGTCGGCGCGTCCATCCGGTTCGGACACGCGCCGAGCGTCGGCATCCCGTTCGCGAGCACGTTGAGCCGCGAGCCGAACATGCCGCGCAGTACCGGGTCGCCGTTCGTTCCGCCGCTGCGGATCGACGTGAAGCCGGGGATCGTCTTCAGGTAGTCGGCGCCGTCGCTCGCGGGCAGCGGCTGGCGCGGCGCCTTCGGATCGGTGACGACGACGAGCGGCGTCGACAACGGCGAAGCCACGACTTCGACGGGCGGCAACAGCATGCCCGGCGTGTCGGGCGGCACATCGGCGCGATGTGCGGGGGCGTCGGCGTCGGCCGCGGCGGCCGTCGCGCTCAGCACGCCGGCGGCCAGCGCGGGAACGGCAAGTTTCAGCATGCGCGGCGCGGGCCGCGCGCAGGCACTGCGCGACGCCGGCGGCGTGCGCAACGAAAAAATGGTCATGATCGAAAGCCCGAGTAGCGCCCTCCACGCGGCCGCAGCGGGCCGCACGGATTCGGCGGAAAGAAAAACGGAAGGTGCGCGTCAGGCGCGCTCGGGCGGTGCGCGCGGATACGCGTGCGGATAGCGGTCCGGATGCGTGGCATCGGCCTGCGGCGCGGCGACGAAAACGGACGAAGCGGGAACGGCAGCGAACGAGGCGGCCGACGCGCCGCCGATCGCGGGACTATGCGCGAAGAATCCGCAGTAGCCGCATGCGTCGAGCGACGCGCCATGCGCATGCGCGCCGCCTGCGTCGGACGACCGATGCGCACCGTGCTCGACGCTGCAGATCGTGACGTCGACCGCGCTCGCCTGCGCGACGCGCCACTGCGACACCAGCGGCGCGGCGATCGCGAACCAGATCGCGAATACGCCGAGCCAGGCGGTCAGGTGACGGTGTCGGTGCAGCATGCGCGGCGAGCGAGTAAGCGGAATGTAAAGACACGGGATGTTACCGAATGTCGGCGTCGATGGCCAGCCGCGCCGGGCCGCGCCGGGCCGCTCCGGGCCGCTCGGGGCCGTTAACGCAGCGGGGGCGCATCGTTGTCAACGCAACGATGCGCCCCCGTCGGAAGCTTGCACGTACGGCGCGACCGGATCAGGGCGCCATGCGCCGCAGCACGTCGTCGCGCTTGATGAAATGGTGATAGAGCGCGGCCAGCGCATGCAGGCCGATCACGAAGTAGAACGCATTGCCGATCAGCTCGTGCGCTTCCTTGATCGTCGGTCTCAGCGCCTTGTCGGGCCCGGACAGCGTGAACGACACGCCGAGCCAGTCGAGCGACACGGGCTTGCCGCCCAGGTTCACCATCATGATCCCGAGCAGCGGCTGCGCGATGATGAATACGTAGAGCGCGATATGCGCGAGCGTCGCGAGCCACTTCAGCAGCGCCGGCTGCGGAACGGGCGCCGGCGTGCGGCCGATCGCGCGCCACAGCACGCGCAGCACCGACAGCGCGAGCACCAGCGTGCCCGCCGTGAAATGCACGTTCATCCAGAACGCGCGGCTGTCGCTGCCTTTCGGTCCGCGGATTTCGATCGCGAGATACGCGAGCGCGACGAGCACGAAGATGACCCAGTGGAAGAAGATCGCGGGCTTGTTGTAGCGCACCTGTTGCGCGAGGATGTTTCTCATGCTCGTCTCGGTGTGATGGCGGGGATCGATGAAGGCGGCGGCCGGTACGGTGCCGCCGCGCTGGCATGATTGTAGCCGCACGCGTGTGCGGTTTCGCACGATCGTGTCAAATATCGCGCAGGTTCCGCGCGGCCCGCCTATGGAAAATCCGCATCGCGTGCGCGGTGCGCTGTGGCAGGATGGAGCTTTGATGTCGACGTCGTGCGCGCATCATGAGCAAAGCGTTCTTCGTTGCGGCCTACCGGCTGTTCGCCGCATTGCTTGCGGTGTCCACCACCGCGCACAGCATCGCCGACTACTGGAGCCTGCCGAGCTTTCATCTCGGCAACTACCTCAGCTATTTCACGCAATTGAGCAGCCTGTACGCGGCCGCGATGCTGGCCGTCGGGCTCGGGCACATCACGCGGCCCGGCTCGCCGCGCTACGAATCGATGCGCGGCGCCGCCGTGCTCTACGTACTGATCACCGCGATCGTCTACGAGCTGCTGCTCGCGCGTCTGGACGCGCTGCGCCACGTGACGCCCGCGTTCAACAACTGGGTGCTGCACCGGATCGTGCCGTTCGTGATGCTGTGCGACTGGCTGTACGTCGAGCCGCGCTCGCCGATCCCGCGCCGCAGCGCGTTCGTCTGGCTCGGCTTTCCGATCGTCTATCTCGGCTATACGCTCGTGCGCGGCGCGGTCGAAGACTGGTATCCCTATCCGTTCGTCGATCCGCGGCCGCACGGTTATCTGCCGGTCGCGATCCAGTGCTCGCTGATCGCGCTCGGCGCGGCTGCGCTCGCGCTCGGCATCCGCTGGGCCGGCAATCACGCGCGCCAGTCCGGCGCGGCGACGCTGAAGAGCGGATGATGCGCAACCGCACGTGTGCGCCGCGCGGCGCACACGACGCGGCGGCCGCTCAGCCGCCGTTGCGCGGCAGGAAGCCCATCGGATCGACGACCTTGCCGTTCTGCCGGACTTCGAACTCGAAGGTCGCGCGGCCGCTCGCGTCGGTGCCCATTTCGGCGACCGGCTGCCCGACGCGCACGGCGTCGCCTTCGTTGACGAGCAGCTTGTCGTTGTGCCCGTAGGCCGTGATGAGCCCGTTGTCGTGCTTCAGGATCACGAGCGGCCCGTAGGCCTTCACGCCCGAACCGGCGTAGACGACGCGGCCGTTCGCGGCCGCGCGCACCGTATGGTCGGGCCCCGATGCGGCGATCACGATGCCGCGCGTCTTGCCGCTCGAAAACGGCGTCGTCACGACGCCGGTCGCGGGCCACGCGAGCGTGCCGGGCTGCGCGGCGGCCGCGGACGGCGGCGGCGAAATCGACGTGGCGGCCGGCGGCGGCGCGACGCGCAGCACCTGACCGGGCGTCACCGCGTCGGTCGCGGCCATGTGATTCCAGCTCGCGACGTCCTGCACGCGCTGCCCGTACGCGCCGGCGATGCTCGCGAGCGTATCGCCCGGGTTCACGCGGTAGTAGCCGGCCAGCACGCCGGGCGTCGCGACCGACGCCGGTGTCGAGGCCCGCGGTGCCGGTTGCCAGGTGTCGGTCCACGGCGTCATCGTGCAGCCGCCGAGCGCGACGGCCGCCGCGAGGAAGGCGGCGTGCGGCAGCCAGCGCACCGCGGAATCGTGGATGGGAATCGTTTTTCTCAAGGTACCTCCCGGATTTGCGTCGTCGCGCCGCCCGCCGCCCTCCGGCGCGCGACGCACGATGTCCGGCCGACGGGCCGAACCAACCAGTATCCGACCGCGCTCTCAGCGATCGGTTTCCACTCCGGGACGTTGCGCCGAACCGGCCAGCCGAGCCTGTTTCGCGTCGTCCCGAGCGGCAAAGATACCATTTGTCGAGGTCGGCCCCGCGACAGCAGGCCGTTGCGCGGCGATTGCGCGCGGTCGCCGGCGCGTGCCGGCACGCGGCTGCGGCCGGCCTCCCGGCGCGTACGGCGGCCGCTGCGCGAGCGCCGCGCGCGCCGGTCAGCCGTCCGCACGGCCTATACTGCGATAGGCCGTCGTACGACAACGAGGAGATCAGGATGAATAACGCGACCTTTCTGTCCGTGCAGCTCAACGCCGACGATTTCGCCGGTGCGACCGGCATCGTCGAACGACTGAACCGCCATCTGCTGTCGGCCACCGACGTGGCCGAGGCGGCCGACGCCCTTGTCCAGCTCGCGAGCGTCGCGCGCCTGACGGCCGGGCCGCGCCACAGCGTCGAGCTGCCGGCCGTGGCGATCGAGCGGCTGCGCGATGCGCTCGACACGCTGAGCGGATATGACGAATCGTGGCTGCGCGTGCTGGAGCCGGCCGCCGCGCCGTTCATCGACCCCGCCCGCGGACGCCGGCCGCTGCACTGACGCGGCGCGCGCCCCAATGAAAACAGCCCCGGCTCCATGATGGAACCGGGGCTGTTGTTAACCGGGGACGGATCAGGCCGTCGACCGGCCCTTGTGCTTAGCGACCCTTGTAAACCGGTGCGCCGTCGGCGATGCGCTTGACTTGCCAGCCGGTCTTCGCCGCTGCCGGTGCGCCCGACTCTTGCTGGGCGGCCGGCTGTGCGCCGTAACCGGTCGTGTCGGCCGCAGCGACCGACTGTTGCGGGTTCAGACGCGCTTCCGCAGCCTGGATGCCTTCCGGATACGTGGTGCGGTCGCTGCCCAGCTTGTAGCCGGCCTGCTGGATCTGGACCAGCTCGGCCTTGACCTGAGCGCGCGTGACCGGCGCGTTTTGTTGGGCGAACGACACGGCGGGAACAGCGAGGACGGCAGCTGCGGCGAACGTTGCAATCAGCGATTTCATGATGACCTCCGGGATTTTTTTGCTCCGCCGCACACACCATGTCTGCAGCGATGGAACAGAGTTTAGTCCCGCGATCACCTAGGGAAAACCATGAAAGAACGAAAACACTGTTTCCCGGGAGCCAACAATCCCGGCATCTGAGATCGAAAAACCCTATTCAAGGAATAGAATTTTGCAATAATGCCGCCCTCGCCGCGCGTTACGACCAGTTCGCGTGGAAGCTGCCCGGCTTGTCGGTACGCTCGAACGTGTGCGCGCCGAAGAAGTCTCGCTGCGCCTGCACGAGGTTCGCGGGCAGCCGTTCGGAACGGTAGCTGTCGAAGTACGCGACCGCCGACGCAAACGCCGGCACCGGCACGCCGGCCTTCACCGCGGCGACGACCACGTCGCGCAGCGATGCCTGGTACTGCTCGGCGATGCCGCGGAAGTACGGGTCGAGCAGCAGGTTCGCGAGCGCCGGATCCTTCGCGTACGCGTCGGTGATCTTCTGCAGGAAGCGCGCGCGGATGATGCAGCCCGCACGGAAGATCTTCGCGATCGTCCCGAGATCGAGATTCCAGCCGTATTCCTCGGACGCGGTGCGCAGTTGCGCGAAGCCCTGCGCATACGAGATCACCTTGCTCAGATACAGCGCGCGGCGCACCGCTTCGATGAACGCGGCGCGATCGCCGTCGAACGGCGCGGCGGCCGGGCCCGACAGGATCTTGCTCGCCGCGACGCGCTCCGTCTTCAGCGACGACAGCACGCGCGCGAACACCGACTCGGTGATGAGCGGCAGCGGCACGCCGAGGTCGAGCGCGTTCTGGCTCGTCCACTTGCCGGTGCCCTTCTGCGCGGCGCGATCGAGGATCACGTCGACGAGATGCTTGCCCGTCTCGTCGTCCTTCTTGCCGAAGATCTTCGACGTGATCTCGATCAGATAGCTGTCGAGCTCGCCCTGGTTCCACTCGGTGTACACGGCGCCGAGTTCCTCGTTCGTGAGGCCCGCGACGTGCTTGAGCACCGCGTAGCTCTCGGCGATCAGCTGCATGTCGCCGTATTCGATGCCGTTGTGGACCATCTTCACGTAGTGGCCCGCACCGTCCGGGCCCATGTACGCGACGCAGGGCTCGCCGTCCGACGGCGCCTTCGCGGCGATCTGCTTGAGGATCGGCTCGACGAGGTCGTACGCGTCGCGCTGGCCGCCCGGCATGATCGACGGGCCGCGCAGCGCGCCTTCTTCACCGCCCGACACGCCGGTGCCGATGAAGTGCAGACCCGATTGCGCGAGTTCCTGATTGCGGCGGATCGTGTCGGTAAAGTGCGTGTTGCCGCCATCGATCAGCACGTCGCCCTTCTCGAGCAGCGGCTTCAGCGATGCGATCGTCGCATCGGTCGCTTCGCCGGCCTTGACCATCATCAGGATCCGGCGCGGCGTTTCGAGCGACGCGACGAATTCTTCGAGCGTGTAGGTCGGCACCAGATTGCGGCCGGGGAATTCGGCGATCAGTTCGTCGGTTTTCTCGCGGCTGCGGTTGTACACCGATACCGCGTAACCGCGGCTCTCGATATTGAGTGCGAGATTGCGGCCCATCACCGCGAGCCCGATCACACCGATTGCTTGTTTGCCCATTAGTCAATTCTCCGGAAAAAACGGGGCGCGACCCAAGCCGGATCGCGCACAGGCGAGAGCATAGTGGAAACCCGGCAGCGGTGCGCGCTTGCCCATCATTGGTCGGCACGCGGCACGCGCCGGAACACGACGCTCAGATTGTTGGCCGGCATCTCGACGACCTCGGTGCAGTCGAGCCCGAGATCGGCGCCGAGCGCGACGACCGTTTCGAGATCGCGGACGCCCCACGACGGGTCGCGGCTGCGCAACTGGAGGTCGAACGCGTCGTTCGACGGCGCCGTGTGGCGACCGCCGCGCCGGTACGGACCATACAGATACAGTACGCCGTCCGGCCGCAGCACGCGCGCGGCGCCGGCAAACAGCGCCTGCGCGCTCGCCCACGGCGAGATGTGAATCATGTTGATGCAGACGATCGCGTCGATCGGTGCGGCCGGCCACGCCGGGTCGCGCACGTCGAAGGCGAGCGGCGCGTCGACGTTCGCGACGCCCGTGTGCGCGATCCACGCAGCGATCGACTCGCGCGCGAGCGGGTCCGGATCGCTCGGCTGCCAGCGCAGCGCCGACAAGGCTTGCGCGAAATGGATGACGTGCTGACCGGTGCCGCTCGCGACTTCGAGCACGCGGCCGTGCGCCGGCAGCACGCGGCGCAGCACGTCGAGGATCGGGCCGCGATTGCGCTCGGCCGCCGGCGCGGACCGTCGGGCGGACGGATTCGTCGCGGGGTTCGGCGCGCTCACGATGCGTGCTCCGCGTCGTCGTGCCCGAACCCGAGCCCGAGCCGCGCGGTCAACGCCTCGAGCGCCGGCGCGCAGCGCGCTTCGACTTTCAGCGCGAGCATCGGATCGGCGCGCGTGCGGCCGAGGTTCAGCGCGGCGATCGGCTTGTGCTGCGCCTGCGCCCACAGGCAGAAGCGATAGCCGGAATACACCATCAGCGACGAGCCGACGACGAGCAGCGCATCGGCCGCATCGAGCGCCTGCGAAGCAAGCGCGACGCGCTCGCGCGGCACGTTTTCGCCGAAGAACACGACGGCCGGCTTCAACAGCCCGCCGCACGTCGGGCACGCGGGGACGCGAAACGTGTCGAGCGCCGACCATTCGAGGTGTGCGTCGCCGTCCGCGGCCGCGTCGGCCTGCACGCCGAGCAGCGCCGGATTGTCCGCCTCGAGCTGCGCCTGGATCGCCGCGCGCGCGTGATGCGCGCCGCAGTCGATGCACGTGACGCCGCGAATGCCGCCGTGCAGCTCGATCACGTCGACGCTGCCCGCGCGCTGATGCAGGCCGTCGACGTTCTGCGTGACGAGGCGCTCGATCCGCCCCGCGCGGCCGAGCCGGGCGAGCGCCGTGTGCGAGCGGTTCGGCTGCGCGCGGCCGACGACCGGCCAGCCGATCATGCTGCGCGCCCAGTAGCGGCGCCGCGCGGCGTCCGAGCCGAGGAATTCGTGCAGCTGGATCGGCGGCGAGCGCGTCCACTGGCCGTTGCGGTCGCGATAGCCGGGAATGCCGGAATCGGTACTGATGCCCGCGCCGGTCAGCACGAACAAGCGCGGATGACGTTCGACGAACGCGTGCAGCGCATCGAGCGCGGCCGGCTCGGCGGCGGCGACGGAGGGATCGGGGAAGTCGGTATCGTTCATGACGGGGCGGCGGAGCGCGCGTCGGCAGGCCGTGGACCGGCGCGATCGGCCGGCGCGCCAGCACATGATACCGAACGCCGCGCGATCGGGCAGGCCGTCGCCGCCGCAAAAAAAGACGCCCATTCGCCGGAGGCGGATGGGCGCTTCAACAATTGATCCATCGGGGTAGTGGATCAATTGGCCTTGCGACGGGATCGCGTGCGCGACGCGCGCGCCGGTGAGCGAGCGCCGGCGCGCACGCCGGCCTGCCGATCTGCGCGACGCGGACGGTGCGTCGACGAGTCCGGGAGACGGCAGGTGCGGCGATGACAGGCGCACGCGCGCGCGGCGCGCGCAGCACACGCGGGAATGACGGTTGCGGCGGCACGCGCGGCCATGGCGGTTCCTGCGGGTCGTCCCCGACGGCCGACCGGCACCCGTCGGCCTCGTGCGTCATACGTGCACGTTCAGAACGAACCCGTCGGTCCGGATGGAACGAAAGGGCCGCGCGCTACGTCGCCGCGATCGGCGGCGAGACGAAGGCGCGGGCAGGTCGGCGATTCATGTTTGCGACACGGTACGTGGCGATGCGATCTGTTTTCATTCTGTTGTCCCCGTCTCAGATGCGTCCGACCTCCTGAAGCGGCCGCCGTCGACAGTGCGGCGGCGATCGCGCTTGCGGCTCGTATCGACACGCAAGGAGCGCACCATGCTCGGCCGAGCAAGGCCGTGCGGCGTACGCAGCGGCATGCCGCGGCTACCGTGCGGCCAAGCGGCTCGCGAACGTTTCGAAACTGAAACGTGCGAGGGGCCGGTTCGATGCGCAACGGGCACTTCGCAGGAGCCGCGGCGTCGCGCGACGGCACTGCACGCGCGGGAAAGCGAGGTTGCATCGATGCACTGCGATCGATTTCCTTACGATTGGCCGACACGGCGCATGGCAGCGCACGCGCTTCTCGCATCGCGCCGCGCGGCCCCGCACATTTCGATCGGCCGCCGCAACGGACGGCGCATCGACATGCCGCGAACGGATGCCCGTCCACACAACGCAAGGCGCTACGCTCTGCGGCATCTGCGCATCGACGCGCGACACGTTAGCATTCGGCGACGGCGCAGCGCATGCCGACACGCGACCCGCGCGACGCTGCGCCACCAGTGCCACACGTACACGCGCGGCGCCCGCCCGCCGCCAACGAGGAAACGCCATGACTACGACCGCCCGCCCCCGCCCCGATATCGCGTCACGCGTCTTCGCCGCGGAACGGCTGTCGATCGGCCTGACGCTGCCGCTGCTGCGCAGCGGCGATATCGTCGCCGACTTCAACGAGCAGGTCGAACTGGCCGCGCTCGCCGACACGCTCGGCTTTCGCGCGCTATGGGTGCGCGACGTGCCGCTGAACAGCGCCGACTATCCGGATCCGGTCGGCCATCTCGATCCGTGGGTCTTGCTCGGCGCCCTCGCGTCCCGCACGCGCGACATCGCGCTCGCGAGCGGCGCGATCGTGCTGCCGCTGCGCCATCCGCTGCATATTGCGAAAGGCGCGTTGTCGGTGGCCACGCTGTCGCGCGGCCGCTTCATCCTCGGGCTCGGCTCCGGCGACCGGCCGCCCGAATATGCGGCGTTCTGCGTCGATGCCGACGCACGGCGCGAACGCTATCGCCGACACTGGGAAATCGTCGCGGCTGCGCTCGGAACGCCGTCGCGCGTGCTGCCCGACATCGCCGCGCCCGATGCACCCGAGTTCGTGCTGCTGCCCGATCGCGCCCATCCGGTATCGCTGCTCGCGGTCGGCTCGGGCGGACAAAGCGTCGACTGGATCGCGCGGCATTCGATCGGCTGGATGACGTATCACCGCGACCCCGACACGCAGCGCGCACGCCATTCGATGTGGCGCGCGGCCGTCGATCGGCTGCCGACGCCCGCCTTCCGTGCGTTCGGCGTGTCGATGCGGCTCGCGCTCGACGCGAATCCCGACGCGCAACCCGCCGCGCTGCCGCTCGGCTATTCGACGGGCCGACATGCGCTGACGGGCATTCTCGAAGCCATGCGCGCGGCCGGCGTTCATCACGTGACGCTGAACCTCGGCGCGGAACGCGCGGTGCGCGACGTGATGGAGGAACTCGCCGCGCACGTGCTGCCGGTCTTTCACGACGCGCAGTGGTGACCGTGCGGCGCGGCGCTCGACGACGGATCGCCGATGTGCCGTTGCCGTAGCGAATGCAGCGCGCGGTGCGCATCGTTCGCGGCTTGATCGAGCGCAACACCGCCCACGTCGCACGCTGATACGAAATCGCACGCCACAGGACCGCCACTTGCTCCCGTCGCACGCCGGAACTATTCGGTTCCGAACGCGATCATGTTAACTTCCGTCCATCGTCCAGCTCGGCGGGCTGCGTGCCGATGCGCGCCCGCATGCCACTCATGCGACATTTGCTCCTCGGCTGGCTGCTCGCCGCCTTCGTCACGGCCGTACAGGCCGCCACGCCCGCCCCCGCCGCCGCCTCGGCGGCATCTTCCGCCGAACCGGCGCTGACTCCACAGCAGGCGCGCCAGGCGCTCGCGGTGCTCGAGAGTCCGCGCGAACGCGAACAGGTCGAAACGACACTGCGCGCGATCGCCGCGGTCGGCGTACTCAGTGCACCGGCCGTACCGGCCAGCGCAGCGGCGCCGGCGAGCGGCGCGTCGTCGGCGGCCGCACCGGCCGCGCTGACGTCGAACGGCCTTGCGTCGATGCTCGTGCGGCAGGGTTCGCGCTGGGCCGTCGACATCGGCAACGCGCTGCGCGACTCGCTGCGCTCGCTGCTCGAGGTCGGATCGGTCGGCCGCTGGTGGCAGGACACGCTCGGGCGCACCGACGCGCGCACCGATCTCGCACGCTCGCTGGGACTGATCGTCGCGGTGCTCGTCCCGGCGCTCGTCGGCGAATGGCTCGTGCGGCGGCTGCTGCGCCGTGCGCTTGCCGGGCTGGCCGCACGCCGCGCCGGTGCGCCGCGCGATACAGCGTCGGACGACGATGCGCGCGCCGACGACGCAGCGCCGCCGCACGACACGCCGCCCCCCGATGCATCGGACGCGACTCAGTCGTCGTCGCGCGGGCGCGGGCACGCGCGCCGTCACACGACGCTGCTGCACCGGATGCCGCGCGCGATCGTGAGTCTCTTGCTGCGCTCGGTGCCGCTGCTCGTGTTCGTCGGCATCGCCGGGCTGATGATGTCGTTCGTCACCGACGACGGCACGCCGGTCGAGGCCGCACTCGGCGCGCTGATCGACATCTACGTGATCGGCCGGCTCGTGACGATCGTGAGCCGCCTGTTCTTCCAGCCCGACGCGCATCAGCTGCGGCTGCTGCACATCAGCGATGCGTGGGCCGCTTTCGCGCAGCGCTCGATTGCGCGGATCGTGATCGTCGTCGGCGCCTGCACGGCCGCGGTCGAGATCGCCGCGAACCTGGGGCTCACCGAAGCGGGTCACGTCGCGCTGCAGAAGGCCGTCGCGCTCGTCGCGCACGTGATGATCTCGGTGCTGATCCTGCAGTGCCGTCGCCCCGTTGCCGCGCGCATCCGCGCGATCGCGCACGACCGGCCGACGCTCGCCGCCGTCTGCAATGCGCTCGCGGACGCGTGGGCGCCCGTCGCCATATTTGTCGTGATGGCGCTGTGGTTCGTGTGGGCGCTCGACGTCCATAACGGCTACCGCGTGCTGATCGCGCTCGGCGGCCGCTCGATCGCGGTGCTGATCGGCATGCGCATGGTGTCGATCGTCGTGTTCGGCGCGCTCGCGCGGCTCTTCCACGAACGCGACGACGACCGCACGCTCGTCCATCTGCATGCGTACCGCTACTACCCGCTGCTGCGCCGCATCGTGTCGGCCGTGATCGCCATCGTGACGGTCGTGCTGCTGCTGCAGGTGTGGGGCGTGCCGGTGTTCCGCGCGTTCGAGAGCGGCACGATCGGCCATCGGCTCGCCTCGGCGCTCGTGACGATCGCGATCGCGGCCGCGGTCGCGCTCGTCGTCTGGGAAGCGGCGAACATCGCGATCGAGCGGCGGCTGCAGCGCTGGACGCGCGAAGGCAACCTCGTACGCGCCGCGCGGCTGCGCACCTTGCTGCCGATGCTGCGCACGCTGCTGTTCGTGATGATTGCGCTCGTCGTCGTGCTGACGGGCCTCAGCGAGATCGGCGTCAACGTCGGGCCGCTGCTCGCCGGCGCGAGCATCTTCGGCGTCGCGCTCGGCTTCGGCTCGCAAAAGCTCGTGCAGGATTTCATCACCGGCATCTTTCTGCTGATGGAGAACGCGATGCAGGTCGGCGACTGGGTGACGCTCGCCGGCGTGTCGGGCACCGTCGAATACCTGTCGATCCGAACCGTGCGGCTGCGCGGCGGCGACGGGTCGCTCTACACGATTCCGTTCAGCTCGGTGACGACGGTGAACAACACGAACCGCGGGCTCGGCAACGCGGCCGTCAAGGTCAGCATCGCGTACGGCGAGGACATCGACCGCGCGGTCGCGACGCTAAAGGAAATCGGCGCCGCGCTGCGCGACGATCCGCAGTATCGCGACGGCATTCTGTCGGACTTCAGCTACTGGGGCGTCGATCAGGTCGACGGCGCGGCGATCGCGTTGGCCGGGCAGATGCAGTGCCGCGATTCCGCGCGCTGGGGCGTGCAGCGCGAATTCAACCGCCGCATCGCGCAGCTGTTCCGCGAACGCGGCATCCGAATTGCCGATCCGCAGCGCAGCCTCGTCGCGTATGCGGCCGGCTCGCGGCGCGAAGATGAAGGCGATGGCGATCTCGATGGCGGCGTCGGCGCCGCTCGGCAACGCAGCGATGAAAACGGCGGCGACGAACGCGCCGCACCCGACGGCGCGACCGGACAGCCGCCGGTCGATTCGTCGACGCCGGCGCCCAAGCCGGCGCAATAGCGCGGCCCGCTAGCACGTCGGCTGCGCGTCGGCGCATCGCGCGTTAGGTCGCGTCCGGCTTCTTCGCGCGTCGCGCACGCGTCGATGCACGCGGCGCGTCGGCGGCGGCCGGCGCAGCGGCCTCACGCTTTCCCGCACGCTTCGCCGGCGTGCGCGTGCACCGCTCGTGCGCGCCGCGCAGTGCGTCCGCCGCGCCGCGCTGCGCATGCCACTGCTGCAAGAGCAGACGCGTCTGGTCGGCCACCGTCTCGCCGAGCAGCGCCGCGCGCGGCGCATCGAACGACTCCCACCCGAGCAGTTGCAGCGCCGAGCGCTGCGCGACATGGAACACCGTCAGCTGGCCGAACAGGCTCAGCGCGCGCAGGCGCGTCACGGGATCGTCGACGGGCCGTCCGGAAATCCGCGCGATCAGTTCGGTGGCCACGTCGTTCAACGGCTTGCGCATGCGCTTCAGCAGGATCTCGCTCGCGCTCGCCGGCTCCTGGCCGTTCTGTTCGCGCGCGAAGAACATCCGCTGGTTCAGCGTCTTCGGCACCGTGAACATTCGCTGCGCGAGCGCCGTCAGGATGTCGACGAACGCGTCGATCAGCGTGTCGGCGTCCGCATCGGCATCGAGCGCCGCACGCGCCTGCGCGACGGCGGGCCCGAACACCGCCCAGCCGAGTTCGGCGATCGATTCCACGCACGCGCGGTACACGCCTTCCTTGTTCTCGAAGTAGTACTGCAGCGCGGGCGCGTTCACGCCGGCCTTCGCCGCGATGTCCCGTGTCGATGCGCCCGCGAATCCGCGCTCGCCGAACAGTTCGATCGCGGCCTCGATGATCCGCTGACGCGTTTCGTCGCCGCGCGCATACCCGCCGGTCGACGTACGCCGCAGCTTCTTCGCTTCGCTCATGCCTTCCTCGTCACTCGATCGATCGACATTCTACTTGACACATTTTTATCAACTGGAATAATTCTTCCGCTCGGAATAAATTGGATCCTACATGTCGACGCCGCAAGACCCGCCACAGAAAGCAGATCGTCAGGAAAACGGAACAACGCCGCGCAACGGCGTCTCGAAGCGGCGCATCCTGCTCGCGATTGCCGTGCTCGCGGCAATCGGCGGCGCCGTCTGGTTCGGCCGCTGGTGGACCGTCGGCCGCTTCATCGAAAGCACGAACGACGCCTATCTGCAGGCGGACAGCATGACGGCCGCACCGAAAGTCGCCGGCTACGTGACCGACGTGTACGTGCGCGACAACCAGCCGGTGAAGGCCGGCGATCCGCTCGTGCGGCTCGACGTCCGCCCGTACCAGGTCGCGCTCGATCAGGCGAACGCGACCGTCGACGCACGCCGCGCGGACATCGCGCGCGCGGAGGCCGAGATCAGCCAGCAGCGCGCGAATCTCGAACAGGCGCAGGCGCAGGCGAAGGTCTCGCAGATCAACGCACGGCATGCGAGCGACGAATACGCGCGGTACGCGCCGCTCGCGGCGACCGGTGCGGAGACGCACGAGCGCGTCGCCGAGCTGAAGAGCGCGCGCGACCAGGCGCTCGCGACGCTCGCCGCGAACGATGCCGCGATCGCCGCCGCGCGCACGCAGATCGCGTCGTTCGGCGCGCAGCTGCAGCAGGCGCGCGCGCAGCTCGAGGCCGCGCAGGCGAGCGCCGCGCAGTCGCGGCTCGACCTCGACAACACGATCGTGCGCGCGACGCTCGACGGGCGTGTCGGCGACCGCACGGTGCGCGTCGGCCAGTACGTGCAGCCCGGCACGCGGCTGCTGACGGTCGTGCCGGTCGATGCGATCTATCTCGTCGCGAACTTCAAGGAAACGCAGATCGGCCGCATGCGTGTCGGCCAGCCGGTCGAACTGCATGTCGATGCGCTGCCGGACGATACGCTGTCGGGCGTCGTCGACAGCTTCGCACCGGGCACCGGCGCGCAGTTCGCGCTGCTGCCGCCGGAGAATGCGACCGGCAACTTCACGAAGATCGTGCAGCGTGTGCCGGTGCGCATCCGCATCGCACCGAACGAGCGCGCGCGGCACATGCTGCTGCCGGGGCTGTCGGTGACGGTCGACGTCGACACGCGCTCGGCGCGCAACGAGAACCGTCATGGCTGAGCCGACTGCCACCGTGCCGCCCGCGCCGCCGCATGAAGGCCGCGCGAGCGTGACCGACTGGATCGCCGTCGCGGCCGGCGCGCTCGGTGCGTTGATGGCGACGCTCGACATCTCGATCACGAACTCCGCGCTGCCGCAGATCCAGGGCGAAATCGGCGCGACGGGCACCGAAGGCACGTGGATCTCGACCGGCTACCTGATGTCCGAGATCGTGATGATCCCGCTCGCCGCGTGGCTCACGCGCGTATTCGGGCTGCGCAACTTCCTGCTCGTGAATTCCGCGCTGTTCATCGCGTTCTCGATGATGTGCGGCTGGTCGCATTCGCTCGCGATGATGGTCGTCGGCCGCATCGGCCAGGGCTTCACCGGCGGCGCGCTGATCCCGACCGCGCAGACGATCATCCGCACGCGGCTGCCGCTGTCGCAACTGCCGGTCGGGATGACGCTGTTCGGCCTGATCGTGCTGCTCGGCCCGCTGTTCGGCCCCGTGCTCGGCGGCTGGCTCGCGGAGAACGTGAGCTGGAGCTGGTGCTTCTTTCTGAATCTGCCGGTATGCCTGCTGCTGATGGCGCTGCTCGTGTTCGGGCTGCCGTCGGACCGGCCGCAGTGGAGCACGTTCTTCAACGCCGACTGGCTCGGCATCGCGGGCCTCGCGATCGGGTTGAGCTCGCTGACGGTCGTGCTCGAGGAAGGCCAGCGCGAACGCTGGTTCGAATCGCAGATGATCGTCACGCTGAGCTACGTGTCGCTCGCGGGGATGATCCTGATCGCGCTGTCGCAACGTTTCGCGAAGCGGCCGATCATGCGGCTGTCGCTGATGCGCAATCCGCGCTACGCGAGCGTGATCGTGATCGTGTCGGCGGTCGGCGCGGGGCTGTACGGCGTGTCGTATCTGCTGCCGCAGTTCCTCGCGATCGTCGCGGGCTACAACGCGGAACAGGCCGGCTCGATCATGCTGCTCTCCGGGCTGCCCGCCTTTCTCGTGATGCCGATCCTGCCGCGGCTGCTCGGCAAGGTCGACTTCCGCATCCTCGTCATCTCCGGCCTGCTGCTGTTCTGCCTGAGCTGCATGCTCGACATCGATCTGACCGCGCAGAGCGTCGGCCACGATTTCGTCTGGTCGCAGCTGATTCGCGGCGTCGCGCAGATGCTCGCGATGATGCCGCTGAACCAGGCGTCGATGGCGGCCGTCGCGCGCGAGGACTCGGGCGACGCGGCGGGCCTCTACAACATGGCGCGCAATCTCGGCGGCTCGATCGGGCTCGCGATCATCGGCACCGTGATCGACCGGCGCACGACGTTCCATACGGCCGCGTTGCGCGAGGCGGTCACTGCCAACGCGTCGATCGGGCAGGAGCGATTGTCGGCGTACGCCGCGAACTGGTTTGCGCAGACCGGCGACCTCGCCTATTCGAAAATGCGCGCGCTCGGTCAGCTCGCGCAGCAGATCCAGATACAGGCCGTCGTGATGACCTATTCCGAAACCTTCTACCTGCTGGGACTCGCGCTGCTCGCCTGCGTGCCGCTCGCGCTGCTGCTGAAGACGCCGCGCACGCCGCAGCCGATGTCGTCCGGCCACTGAACCCGCGATGAAGCCTCTCTTCCCGCCCCGCCGCCCCGCGCTCGCGCTCTGCACGGCCGCGTGCCTGCTCGCCGGCTGCACGGTCGGCCCCGACTACCGCGGTGCACCCGCCGCGCCCGACACGCCGACCTTCGTCCGCGCGCCGGCCACCGGCATCGACGCGGGCGCACCCGCGCCGAGCGCATGGTGGCATGCGCTGCACGATCGCCAGCTCGACGCACTGATCGCCGCCGCGCTCGCGCACAATCCGGATCTGCATGCCGCACAGGCGCGATTGCGTGCCGCGCGCGCGCAGCTCGCGCAGCAGCGCGCGGCCGAACTGCCGAAGGCGTCCGCCACGGTCGCGGCGATCCGCATGCGCGAGCCCGACGTCAGTACACTCGGCGCGCTGTTGCCGTCGAACGGGTCGGGCCAGTCGGGCAGCGCGCCGGCGACGCTCGGCACGGGCCCGCTGCAGCTCTATTCGGCCGGCTTCGACGCGACCTGGGAAATCGATCTGTTCGGCGGCACGCGGCGCGCAGTCGAGGCGGCGTCCGCGCAGGCCGACGCGGTCGACGCGGATCTGGCCGACACGCAGGTGTCGATCGCGGCCGAAGTCGCGACCGCGTACGTCGATCTGCGCGACCGCCAGCAGCGTCTCGCGCTGTCGCGCCGCACGGCCGAACTGCAGCAGCAGATGCTCGCGCTCACGCAGCAACGCCGTGCGCGCGGCGTCGCGGCCGACGCAGACATCGAGCGGCTGACCACGCAGGTCGAGAACACGCGCGCGTCGCTGATTCCGCTCGATGCGCAGGTCACCGAATCGCTCGACCGGCTCGCGATCCTGACCGGCCGCGAGCCGGGCGCGCTCGATGGCGAACTGTCGACCGACGAGGCGTCGTTGCCGACGCTGCCCGCCTCGGTGCCGGTCGGCGATCCGGCCGCGCTGCTCAAGCGCCGCCCGGACATTCGCGCGGCCGAGCGGCGGCTTGCGTCGAGCAATGCGCAGATCGGCGAGCATATCGCCGACTATTTTCCGAAGGTGACGCTGCTCGGCGATATCGGCTTCAGCGCGACCGATCCCGCCCATCTGTTCCGCAAGCAGAATGCGTCGTGGATCGGCGCGCCGTATCTGCAGTGGAACATTCTCGATTTCGGCCGCACGCGCGGCGCCGTGCGGGCGGCCGAAGCGTCGCGCGACGAAGCCGATGCGAACTACCGGAAGGCCGTGCTCCGCGCGCTGCAGGACGCGAATACCGCGCTGCAGCGCTACGGGCACCAGCGCGAGCATGTCGTCGCGCTGACCAAGGTGCAGGCATCGGCCACGCATTCGGCGACGCTGATGAGCGAGCGCTATCGTGCGGGCGTCGCATCGATGATCGATCTGCTCGATACGCAGCGCGAATCGCTCGCGGCCCGGCAGAACGTGATCGCGGCGCAGGCGGAGCTGATCAAGGACTACGTGTCGGTGCAGAAAAGTCTCGGGCTCGGCTGGCAGGCGGCCGACGCGTAACGCGTCGGTCGCATAGGTGTCGCCGGCCGGTCGCGGCAGGCGCGGAGACAGGACGGCGACACGGATTCGGCACGGCGGGATTCAGCACGGCGGGATTCGGCTTCGGCACGGCGCCGTTCGCCCCGGCGCGAGCCCGACGCGCGTTCGCGACAGCGCGCGCCGCTCCCGAACCGCCCGATACACGGGCCCCCGAAGCGCTTCGCGACACCGCGACGCCTTTTTGCCGCACAGGACGACGCGCCATTCGCATCGGTAGCTTCCCTGATCCGCATCCGCGCGCATACCGATATGATGCGCGTACGCATCGCCGGCGCTTCCCTCCACTCGAACGAGGAGCACAGATGACCCGTGCCTACACGTACCGCGGCTACACGATCGACGTCGACTGCGAGTTCAGGCTCGACGACACGCCGGACGCCGACACGATGGACGACGCGCGCTTCGGTTTCGTCGCGGTCGTCCAGGTCCGCGCCGTCGACACGCCGTCGCGCGTGCTCGCGCCGATCCGCCTCGCGGACGACGGCGGGCGGCTGTTCACCGACAGCCTCGCGGCAGTGCGCGCGGGCCGGACCGCGGGCGAGATCCTCGTCGACGACTTGCTGATCGGCGCGTGTGCGGCAGACCGGGCGGCACGCGGCTGAACGGCCGCGTCGGTCAATACTGGCGCTTTCGCCGCAATTCGCGTGTGGAATAGACGGTGAGGAAGATGCCGAGCATCGCCACACCGTACGCGACGAAGTCGTTGCCGACGGCCGCGCCGTGCGGCACACCGCGGAAGAGATCGAGACTTAATCCGCTCACTGCGAGCAGCAATCCTGCGGCCACACCCCATGCGGCACCCGTGGTCTTCCCGTTTATATTTTTCATACGACATCCATCGGCAAACGTTAGCGGCGGCGCGGTTGCGAGCGGCGCACCACCGAGATCGGGATCGACTATATCCGCTAACCAATCGGCCGCGGTTAAGTGCTTTTCCCAATAACGGATTGTGAATGGATGCGCTGTCACGCGCCGCCGCGCGTGGCACGCAGGTGTGGATCGCGTTGCGCGATTCGTCAGACTTCAGGTTGGCGGGCGCACGCCGACGGCGCGGGACTGCACGCGTCGTAGCGCGCGAGCGCCAGTTGCTCGACGTAGTCGCACGCGGACAGCTCCGAATCGAAGGACGCCCCGTTCGCATGCCGGATCGAATCCAGATAGGCGACGTCGATCGCACTGCCGCCCTCCGAACGCGTCGTCACGCGCATGCGTCCGACATAGCCCGCGACTTCTCCGGTTTCGTGCCGAACCGCGATCGCGGTAATGAAGACTCTGTATATCCCGATGGCAAGAATACGTGGCATCCCGCGCCCTCCTCCGGCGGAGCGTAGCACGGGCGTTGCGCGAGAAGGCTCGGGGGATGTCCCGATTTGCGGCGCGATGCCGCTCGCGTTCGATCGCTCAGCGAGATCGCAGCCGCTCGAGCTGCTCGATCGACGTCGACACGACGTCGACGACGTGTTGAGCGATGTCCTCGTCGGACATTCCCGATTCCACGTACTGCCGGATACTCATCGTGCGCGGACGATGCGAACGATGATCTTCGTCGACGATGTAAATCTTTGCCGTCGATTCGTCGGGCAGCACGATGACCTGGACAGTTTTACCGCGGACGAGTGCCTGCATGCACAGGGTGGACATATCGGATCTCCGTTTCCGTTGCCGCGTTCTCGAATGACAATGATAGGTTCGGGAATCAGTATGCCCCTCTTCCCGGTCATTCATTATTGATTGGAAACAATAGATCGCAATAGGGGCTTTCAACGGTATCGAGAAGATTCGCACGCGCGCCGCATGCGACGCTCACGCCTGCGCCTTGCGTGTGCGTCGAAGCGCGCGCAGGTAAGCGCACAGCATGTCGGCGAGTTCGTCCGCATAGGCATGGATCTCCGCGCGCGTGCGGCGCACGCGTGAAAAACTGCTGCCCACCGAACCGAGCGTCGTCGAAATCAGGTCGGTCGCCAGCTTGCGCGTCGCGTCCGGAACGGACGGCAGCACTTCGGCCATGAACGCATCGATCATCCGGTTGCCCTCGGCCCGCGCGCTGCGCGCTTCGGGGCTGTCCCGATAGAGCGGCGCCGCGTCGGCGAGCGCACTGCGAACTTCGGCCTCGTCGCATTCCGAGCGCAGGAACGCATGCACGAGCGTGCGCAGCCGGTCCAGCGGCGGCGTACGCGTGTCCTGCAAAATGTCGCCCAGCATCCGGGTCGTCTGCATCCATTCGTCGGCCTGCAGCCGAAACAGGATCGACGCCTTGTTCGGAAAGTACTGATAGACCGAACCCACGCTGACGCCCGCTTTCTCCGCCACGCGCGCGGTGGTGAAACGCGCCGCGCCCTCCTTCGCGAGCACCTGCGTCGCCGCCTGCAGGATCGCGGCGACCAGCTCTGTCGAGCGCGCTTGCTGCGGCTGCTTGCGAAAGGCGATTTGCGTGCGTCGGCGTGTCGTCATGGTCGTCGTGTGCGTGAGTGCATCGCCGCGGCGTCGAACGTCGGATGCCGTGACGCGTCCGCGAATGCGAATGATTGTTCGCATACTAGCGCGATATCGGTTTGCGGCTCAATCGTCCGTCAAGCCATGCATCGGCGTTGCCGCCTTTCCTGACGAAAAACCTGAACCTTCGATTCCGTTGCACGTTGGACGCCGCACGCCGAAGCTGCAAAAACAGCGTATTTCCGAAGAATTTCCGCCATCGCTGCACGCGGCCCGCCATGCCGGAAATGCGAATCCCGATGCGAATTTCCAATGCGAATCGTTCGTCATATTCTTTGCTGAACGCGAATGATCCTTCGCGTTCTTGTTCTCCGACCCAACCCTTCATGCAGGACCTTCATGACGACGACTCTCACCACCGCACCGCTCGCTCCGCTGCTGGACAGCCTGTTCGCGCAGGCCCAGGCCGATGGCGGCCACGCCGTAATGAACATGCCGCGCGACGAGCGCGAGCGCCTGATGCGCAGCAAGACCGAATATCGCAACCTCTATGGCCGGCTCAAAGACTTGTGGCTGCCGGTCTCGCGCGAGACCGGCGTACTGCTCTATCAGCTCGCACGGAGCATGAACGCGCGCCATATCGTCGAATTCGGCACGTCGTTCGGGCTTTCGACGCTGTACCTGGCCGCCGCGTTGCGCGACAACGGCGGCGGCACGCTGATCGGCAGCGAATTCGAACCCTCGAAGGTCGCGAAGGCGCGCGCGCATCTGGCGGCGGGCGGCGTCGACGACCTCGTCGAGATTCGCGAGGGCGACGCGCTGCAGACCTTGGCCGGCGATCTGCCCGATTCGATCGACCTGCTGCTGCTCGACGGCGCGAAAGCGCTCTACAACGACGTGCTCGATCTCGTCGAAAGTCGGCTGCGCCCCGCTGCGCTGATCGTCGCGGACAACGCCGACTACTGCCCGGAATATCTCGCCCGCGTGCGCGATCCGCGCAACGGCTATCTGTCCGTGCCGTTCGGGGCGGACGTCGAACTATCGATGCGCGTGGCGTGAAATCCATCGGGCATCGCGCAGGGAACGATCGTTGCTGAGTGCGCATCCGAGGCGGCGCGCTTTCGCGCCGCCGTCACTGGAGACAACATGAGAGCACTCCGCTGGCATGGCAAGCACGACGTGCGCTGCGATACCGTTCCCGACCCGATCATCGAAAGCGGCCGCGATGCGATCGTCAAGGTGTCCGCATGCGCGATCTGCGGATCCGATCTTCACCTGTTCGATGGCCTGATGCCGTCGATGAAGCACGGCGACATTCTCGGCCATGAGTTCATGGGCGAAGTCGTCGAGGTCGGCAAGGGCAACGCATCGCTGAAGATCGGCGATCGCGTGGTCGTGCCGTTCACGATTTTCTGCGGCGAATGCGATCAGTGTCGCCGCGGCAATTTCTCGGTTTGCGAACGCACGAATCGCAACCGAAACGATGCCGATCGCGTGTTCGGCCACACGACGGCCGGCCTGTTCGGGTATTCGCATTTGACCGGCGGCTATCCCGGCGGCCAGGCCGAATACGTGCGCGTGCCGTTTGCCGATCGCACGCACATCCGGATACCGGACGGCCTGACCGACGAACAAGTCCTGTTCCTCGGCGACATTCTGCCGACCGGCTGGCAGGCGGCGGTCAATTGCGAGATCGAGCCGACCGACACGGTCGCCGTGTGGGGCGCCGGTCCGGTCGGCCAGATGGCGATCCGCAGCGCGCTGCTGTTGGGCGCCAGGCAAGTGGTGGTAATCGATCGCGTTGCCGAACGGCTCGAGATGGCAAAGCGAAGCGGCGCGATTCCGATTCATTTCGAGCAGGAAAGCGTGCTCGACCGGCTCGGCGAGCTGACACACGGCAAGGGCCCCGAAAAATGCATCGACGCGGTCGGAATGGAGTCGCATGCGACGCGGTCCGCAGACGCCATCTACGACCGCGTCAAGCAGGCAATGATGCTCGAAACCGACCGGCCGCACGTGCTGCGCGAGATGATCTACGTGTGCCGCCCGGCGGGCATTCTGTCGATACCGGGCGTTTATGCGGGCGTGCTCGACAAGATTCCGTTCGGCGCCGCGATGAACAAGGGACTGACGTTCCGCATGGGACAGACGCACGTCAACCGCTGGACCCACGATCTGCTCGCGCGCATACGATCCGGTCAGTTCGATCCGTCGTTCGTCATCACGCATACCGTCCCGCTCGAGAAAGGGCCGGACATGTACAAGGTGTTTCGCGACAAGCTCGACGGCTGCATCAAGGTGGTCATGAAGCCGTAGGTGCAGGGAACGGCGTTCGCCGCGCGCTCGACGCCGACACCGCGGGGCCGCTTCGATGGGATCGAGACGGCCGGCCGGCGCGGACGCATGCTTGCGCCGTGTCGCGCCGCGCCGGGTAAACTGCGGCCTCAACCGATACAACAATGTCTGAATCATGGTCCGATCAGCGGCTGCACCGAACGGGAAAGACGTCATCGTCAGCGAACCGCCGCCGCGCGACAACGCCTCGATGGCAGGCATGATGCGGGGCTGATCCGAATGTCTGTCGCCATCGTGCTGTTTCGCCGCGACCTGCGGCTTTCCGACCATCCCGCGCTGTCGGCGGCATGTGCGCGGCACGATGCCGTGCTGCCCGTCTACGTACACACGCCGGATGAAGACGCGATCTGGTCGCCGGGTGCGGCGAGCCGCTGGTGGCTGCACCACAGCCTGACGTCGCTCGATCGGGCACTGCGGGAGCAAGGCGGGCGATTGCTCGTGATGCAGAGCGACCCGACGATCGCCGTGCCGGCGCTTGCACGCGCGGTCGGCGCACAGGCCGTGTACTGGACGCGCCGCTACGAACCGGCAGCCATCGCGCGCGATGCGGCGCTGAAAAGCACGTTGCGTGCGCAAGGCGTCGCCGCGCATAGCTACCCCGGCGCGCTCTGGCAGGAACCCTGGACGCTCGCGACCGACGCCAGGCAGCCCTATCGCGTCTTCACGCCTTTCTGGCGCAAGCTGCGCACGGGCTTGTCCGACTGCCATCCGCTCCCGGCCGCACGGCCTCGCCGATGGATGACGACGGACGATTCGACTGCCGTCGAGGCGCTCGGCCTGTTGCCGCGCATTCGATGGGACGCGGGACTCGCCGACGCGTGGCGCCCCGGAGAAGGAGGCGCGTGGGAACGCCTGGAACAGTTCGTCGACGAAGCGCTGGCCGAATACGGCGACGCGCGCGACGCGCCGGCTCGCCTGGGCACCTCGCGGCTTTCTGCGCACCTGCATTACGGCGAGATCACGCCGACGCAGATTCTACGAACGCTGCAGGAACGCGTCGCGCGGACAAGCGGCGGCGTCCGGCCCGACCTCGAGCCGTTTCTGCGGGAGCTCGGCTGGCGCGAGTTCGCGCATCATCTGCTCTACCACTTCCCGCACACGACCGACGCCAACTTCGATGCGCGCTTCGACGCCTTCGCGTGGGCGCCGGACGACGGCGAGCAGTTGGCGCGTTGGCAGCAGGGGCGTACCGGCATTCCGCTCGTCGATGCCGGCATGCGGCAGCTTTGGCAGACCGGCTGGATGCACAACCGCGTGAGAATGGTGGTCGCGAGCTTTCTGACCAAGAACCTGCGTCAGCATTGGCGGCACGGCGCGCGATGGTTCTGGGACACGCTCGTCGATGCGGACCTGGCGAACAACACGCTGGGCTGGCAATGGGTCGCCGGTTGCGGGGCCGATGCCGCGCCCTACTTCCGCGTGTTCAATCCGTATCTGCAAGCCGCCAAGTTCGATCCCGACGCCGCATATCTCAAACGCTGGCTCCCGGAACTGTCGCGGCTGCCGGCCGACGTGCTGCATCGGCCATGGAAGCATCCGGCCGCGCTCGCGGCCTGCGGCTACCCCACGCCCATGGTCGACCTTGCGGCGTCGCGAGAAGCTGCGCTGGCGGCTTACGCGCAGCTTCCGAGGTCACATGGCGGCGCATGAGGACGCCCTCGCGGCCATTGCGTGGCCACTGCACGGGCAAACCCCGAGCGCGAAATCGCCGCCGGCCCGCGCGGCCGCTGGTAGACTTTGGCAGCCTCCGGCCCGGCTCGCTGTGTCTCGGCTTGCGCTCGCCGTGCGTCACGACTTTTAGCATCGCGATACGACCACCGGCGGATAATATCGGCGTCAGTCATCGAGTTGCTGAAGTCTCGTCCGGTCACTATCCGACTCGTATCATCATGGAAAACCGTCTGAGCTATGTTCAGGTCACAGCCTGCGCCGAACGCGAGATACAGCATCATCTGATGGCGGCGGCCACGCGTCCGCGCGGCAGTCACGCGGCCGATCTGCATCTCGGCGCGGCCATCGGGGCATTCGACCTGTGGCGCTGCCTCATGACCGAGCTCGGTGCCGAAGGGTTCGAACAAAGTTACGCGACCGACGCACAACGCCTTCAGGCGCTGCTCGGCTCCGCCTCGTCTTCCTGAACGCCCCCTCGTCGATGCCGTTTTCGTCGCCGCGCGAAACGGATCGACGACGGCCCGGCAAACCGTAACGCCGCCGGGCGCGTGCTCGGCGCGAGGCCCAGGCCCGACGCATTCGAACGGGATTAAATCGAAGCGCCTGCGGGAGGCGCCAAATCGCCCCGATTACTTCCGGCCTTAATCGGGCGCGCGCGAATCTATCAAAAGATGACATTTACCGCGCGACGTGGGAAAGGCTTCTTCGATATTGAATCGGGCCTCCGACATCTACGACGCCCCCTGGCGATTCCCGACTATCGATTTACAGGCGATTGCGGATTGCTATGGAAGTTTCAAAACGCTCGATTTTGCTTATAACCGCGTCAGGATAATCGGCCAGGGCGCGTGGCGCACCGGGCCGCCCTGCGCATTGCATTTGCCCGCACGGAGCCGTGCCGGAAATTTTTACTCAATATCTTCAAGAAAATAAAACCGACATTGCACAATATACCGAAACGATAATCGATCGGCGCAGAAACGCACTGCGGTATTGCGCAACGCATCGTATTCAACTGATAATTGCCCGGCGACTTCCTTTCGGTATTGCCGTTTCGCGTCGGAGCAATGAATGAAAATAATTCGCCATATCGCAGGACTCTCGATACTGTCGGCCGCCATGCTGGGCGGTACGGCGCATGCGGCGACGTATTCGAACGGCACCGCCACCGCGACCTTCACCGTCACGCTGACGCTGCAGCCGAACTGCACGATCGCGGCGAACCCGCTCAATTTCGGCACGAACGGCGTGCTGGCCACGGCGATCAACCAGCAGACGACACTCAATGTCACCTGTACGAACACGACGCCTTACAACGTGGGGCTCGATGCAGGGACGGTGACGGGCTCGAGCGTCGCGAGTCGCTTGATGGCCGGCACTTCGACCGGCAACACGACGACCACCGTCGCGTTCCAGCTGTATCAGGATGCGGGGCGCACGACGATCTGGGGCAATACGCAAGGCACCAACACCGTTGCCGGTACGGGCACCGGCGCCGCCCAGTCGCTTACCGTCTACGGCCAGGTGCCCGCGCAAGCGACGCCGAAGCCGGATACCTACCAGACCACCGTCACGGCCACCGTCTACTTCTGACGGGCTTCGCATCGCATGACCGCATTACGACGAACGCTCGCCGCGCTGCTGCTATGCGCGAGCGGCGCAACGCATGCCGCATCGCTGCAGATTTCTCCGGTGACGATCGAGTTCGGCCCGGACGACACGGCAACCGGCATCACGCTGCGCAATCCGGGCGACCGGCCCGTGTACGGCCAGGTACGCGTCTTCCGCTGGGACCAGCCGGACGGGCACGACACGCTGACACCCACGCAGGACTTGATCGCGAGTCCGCCGCTGATCCAGGTCGGCACGCAGGGCGATCAGCTGATTCGCGTCGTCCGCGCGGCTCGGGCAGCGCCCGGTACCGAGCAGAGTTACCGGCTGCTGATCGACGAACTTCCGCAGCCCGGCGAAGCGCCGACCAACGGCGTCTCGATTCGTCTGCGCTATTCCATTCCCGTGTTCGTCGAACCGGCCGGCGACGGCGCGCCTCGACTCGACTGGACGCTGCTGCGCGACAACGGCGGCTGGGTGCTGCGTGTGCGCAACGCGGGCGACCGTCGCGCGCAGCTCGCGTCGGTCCGGTTGGTCACCGCGGACGGCCGCGCCTATCCGTTGACGCAAGGGCTGCTCGGCTACGCGCTCGCCGGCCGGACGGGGCAATGGAGCGTCCCGCTACCGGCCGGCGTCTCGCTCGGCGGCAGCGTCACGGTACGCGCCGCCGTCAACGCGCAGCCGGTCAACGCGGTCGTCGCGGTGGAGCCGCCGGGCTGATCGGCCGGTGCGTGTCCCCGTCGCGTCGCCTTCGCCGCGTGCCGAACCGTTGTCGCGTCCGGCACGCGCAGCACGACTGCGTTCGCCGCGCGCCGCCCTCGCCGCGATGATGGCCAGCGGCCTGCTCACGTTCGGCAGTGCCGGTGCGGCCGACACGTCCGCGCTCGTCATGGCGGACGACGCGCACGACGTGATCCTCGAAGTCTCGGTCAACGGCGAGAGCACTGCGCTGCTCGCGCATTTCCGCGAACGCGACGGCCACTTGTCGGCGAGCGGTGCGGACCTGCGCACCATCGGGTTTGCGACCGACCGGCTCGGCATCGCCGATGCCGCGACCGTCGAGCTCGATGCGATCGCGGGGCTGCGCTACCGCTACGACGCGGCGCGACAGACCGTCGATCTGCAGATGCCCGACGCGCTGCGCCGCCCGTACGCGGTAGACAGCCGTGCGCTGCCTGCCACGCAACCGGCTACGGCGTCGCGCGGTATCGCGATCAACTACGAAGCGTACGCGCAGAGCGTCGGCGAACGGCAACTCTCGTTCTACACGGAGCTGCGCTACTTCGACCCGAACGGCGTATTCAGCAACACGGGGACGGCCTACTTCTACAACGGCCATCGACGCTACACGCGCTTCGACACGTCGTGGAGCCGGTCCGACCCGGCGCGGCCGAGCACCACGCAGATCGGCGACGCGATTTCCGGATCGCTCGCGTGGACGCGATCGGTCCGCCTCGGCGGCTTGCAATGGCGCAGCAACTTCGCGCTGCGGCCCGATCTCGTGACCTTTCCGATTCCGTCGCTGTCGGGCTCCGCCGCCGTGCCGTCGGCAGTCGACCTGTACATCAACAACGTGCGCCAGTACACGGGCAACGTGCCGAGCGGCCCGTTCATCATCCACGACGTGCCGGGCATCATGGGTGCCGGTCAGGCGACCGTCATCACGCGCGACGCGCTCGGGCGCACGGTCGCGACATCGGTGCCGCTCTACGTCGATACGCGCATGCTCGCGGCCGGCCTGTCGAGCTATTCGTTCGAGGCCGGCTTCCTGCGCCGCAACTACGGGCTGCAATCGTTCGACTACGACGCACGCCCCGCGATCAGCGGTTCGGCACGTCGCGGCCTGAGCGACCGCGTCACCGTCGAAGGACATGCCGAAGCGACGGCCGGCGTATTGAACGTCGGCATCGGCGCGCTGGCGCAGCTCGGCCACGCCGGCGTCGTCAGCGGCGCGATCGCGGGCAGCGCGGGCCGCTTCCCGGGCACGCAGCTGAGCCTCGGCTATCAGCTGATCGAACCGCGCTTTTCGATCAATGCACAGACCGTGCGCGCGTTCGGCCGCTATGGCGATCTGGCATCCCGCGACGGCACGCCGGTGCCGTCGGCGACCGACCAGGCCACGCTCGCACTGCCGTTCATGCATCGGCAGACGCTGTCGCTGAGCTATATCGGCTTCCGTTTGCCACAAGGTCCGAGTGCGCGGATCGGTACGGTCTCCTATACGCTCGGGCTCGGCAATCTCGCATCGGTGACCGTCAGCGCGTACCGCGATTTCGCGCAGCACGGCACGAACGGCGCGTTCGTGTCGCTGAACATCGGGCTCGGCGGCAACACGTCGATCAATACGACGGTCGGCCGTCAGAACGGTCAGTCCAACTACACCGTCGATGCGAACCGTCCGCCCGACTACGGTGGCGGCTGGGGCTGGGGCGTACAGACGGGCGGCACGGGCGCCGTGCCCTATCGACAGGCGCAGTTGCGCTACCTCGGACACGCCGGCGAGGTCATCGCAGGGGCGCAAAGCATCGATCGCCAAAGCGGCGCGTCGGTCGACGTCAACGGTGCGCTCGTGTTCATGGACGGCAGTCTGCAACTGTCGCGCCGCATCGACGACGGCTTCGCGCTCGTGTCGACCGACGGCGTCGCCGGCATCCCGGTGCTGCACGAGAATCGCGTGATCGGCACGACGGACCGCACGGGCCATCTGCTCGTGCCCGATCTGAACGCGTATCAGAACAACCGGATCGCGATCGACGCGATGAAACTGCCGGCCGACGCGCGCATCGACCGCACGTCGACGACGGTGGTACCGCAAGCGCAATCGGGCGTCGTCGCCCGTTTCGGCGTATCGCGATACCGGGCGGCGTCGGTCATGCTCCGCGACGACGCCGGCCGCCCGTTGCCGGCCGGCGCGCGCGTGCGCCACGTCGAAAGCGGGACGAATACGATCGTCGGCTACGACGGCCTCACGTTCATCGACGGACTCAAGGAGGACAACCATCTCGTGATCGACTACGGAAACCGGCGATGCACGGTGGAATTCACGTTCACGCAGCCCGCCGACGGCACACTGCCGACCGTGGGCCCGCTTGCCTGTCGCCCGACGCAATGAAGCTTGCGCTGCTGCTCCTCGTCGCGCTCGTCGCATGGTGCGGCGTCCCGCGTCACGCGCAGGCCGAAAGCTGCACGGCCACGGCCTCGGCGGTGAGCTTCGGCTCGGTTAGTCCGATCGCTCGGGCCGCCGTGGCCGCAACGGGCACCGTCAGCGTCACGTGCACGTGGTCGGCCGTCACGCTGACACCGAACGTACTGGTATGCCTGAACCTTGGCGGGACGAGCCCGCGCAGCCTCGTCAACGGCAGCAACGCGATGCAGTACGACCTTTATCTCGATGCCGCCCATTCCGTCGCATGGGGCTCGATTTACTCGGGCACGACGCCGGTTTCCGTCACGCTCGTCAAACCCGCGCTCGGCACGTCGACCAGCGCGACCGTCACGGTCTACGGGCAAATCGCCGCCAACCAGCCGGCCGTGCCGACCGTCGGCAACAGCACGACGGCCTACTCTCAGACCTTCGGCGGCAACACGACGTCGCTGAATGTCGGCTTCTATCTCGTCGGCGCGCCCACGTGTGCGTCTCTGACGTCGCCGAGCGGCACGTTTCCGTTCACGGCGACGGCGAACGTCGTCAACAACTGCAACATCACGGCGACGAACGTCGCCTTCGGCACGGCCAGCGTACTGTCGAACCCGCTGAGCGCGACGGGTTCGATCAGCGCGCAATGCACGAACGGCGACGCGTGGAAGATTGCCCTGAACGGCGGCGGCAGCGGCAACGTGGCGGCCAGGCAAATGCAACGCAGCGGCGGCGGCGGAAGTATCGCCTATGGGCTTTACACGGATGCCGCGCACTCGATCGCATGGGGCGACGGTTCGGCCGGCACCTCGACCGTCACGGGCGTCGGCACCGGAAACGCGCAGGTCGTGACGGTGTATGGTGCGGTGCCGGCCCAGACGACGCCGGCGCCCGGCAACTATAGCGACACGATTACGGCGACGATCAGCTTCTAGCGACGTCGGGCCGCGTTGCGGACTGCATCGCGGGCCGCATTCAGAACGTGACGGTCCACGTGCCCGCCTCGCCGGCGCCCGTGCGGCGGCGCGGCACGGCAGGAATCTCCGTCGACATGCGGGTCAGCATGAACGGCGTGCCGTGCGTGCAGGTCACGCTCGGCGTTTCGGCTTCGGCGCCGGTACGATCGCCCGGTCCGATCGTACAGGTTTCCGGAATAGTGAGATTCACCTTGAGCGAAATCGACGGCTCCGCCCCGCGCGCGAGTGCGCATGCGGCGAGTATCCCCATCGCGACCGTTCCGCGTGTAAATCGGCCGGCTGCGTTCATGCTTCGGCCCTCCTTCGATCCGTCCTGCGTATGTGCTGAATATCGGCGCGTCCGCCGAAAACTTGAGCACCGTCGCGCGCCGGCGCAGGCGGTCGGCGCCGCCGAATCGCGCCGCCATGCTGCCGCCATCCCGGGCAGGCAGTCTTCACGTGTTCGGGTCGCCCGGGCTTGCGCAGCACCCGCCCCTTTTTTAGTATGTGGAAAAGCGAATTGAATAATATAGGCGCTCGTGCGCCGCTCTAGAACGAGGAAACGGATGCAACCGCGCTCATCAGCGCCTCACTATGTCGTCGCCGTCGGCGTGCTGATCGCCTTCGCGCTGATGGGGCTTTGCATACTCCAGCTGTTCCAGAGCCGCCAGGATGCGCTGGACAGGGCACGCGAGACTTCCCGCAATCTCGCGCTCGTCGCCGAACGCGACATCACGCGCAACGTCGAGCTCTACAATCTGTCGCTCGAGGCCGTCCTCCAGGGGCTTCGGCGCCCCGACGTGATGGCGGCTTCGCCTGCGCTTCGCCGCGGCGTGCTGTTCGACCACGCGATGACGGCCCAATATCTCGGTTCGATGCTGGTCCTCGATGCGCAGGGCAATATCGTTCTCGACTCGCAGAACGACGTGCCGCGCCACGGCAACTTCTCGGATCGCAAGTATTTCACCATCCACCGCGACCGCGCCGACGTGGGGCTTTACGTCAGCGATCCATTCGCATCGCGGCTGCGCGGGGGCACGCCAAGCATCGTGCTGAGCCGTCGTGTGTCGAACCCGGACGGCTCCTTCGCCGGCGTCGCATTGATCGCGATCAACCTCGAGTATTTCCACAAGTTGTTTGCCGGGCTCGCGCTGGGTCCGCACGGATCGATTTCCCTGATCGGCACCGACGGCATCATGGTCATGCGCCAGCCTTACGAACTGAATACGATCGGACGGGACATCAGCCAGGCCGCCACGTTCCGCCGCTTCCGAAGCGCACCCGAAGGATCGTTTCTCGAGCGGTCGTCCATCGACGGCGTGCGCCGCCTGTATTACTTCAAGACATTGCCGAACCTGCCGCTGATCGTGATGGTCGCCGAGGCCGAACAGGACATTTACGCGGCATGGCATCGTCGCGCGCTCACGATCGGCGCGCTGGTCGCGACGTTCGGCGCTGCGTTCATCGCGCTTTCCGTATTGCTCGGCGCGCAGCTGCGGCGCAGGATGCGAGCCGAATCGGAGCTGATCCTGCTCGCGCGTACCGACGGGCTCACGGGTCTCAACAACCGCCGCAGCTTCGGCGAGGTGCTCGATCGCGAATGGCGCCGCGCACGCCGGGTACGATCGGTCTTTTCGCTGCTTTTCGTCGACGTCGACCGCTTCAAGGCCTACAACGACACCTACGGCCACCAAGCCGGCGACGATGCGCTCGCTGCAGTCGCGCGCTGCATCGGCGAGAACATTCGCCGGCCCGCGGACGTCGCCGCCCGCTACGGCGGCGAAGAGTTCGTCGTCCTGCTGCCCGATACGGCGGAGAACGGCGCCGCGCAGATTGCCGAACGGATTCGCATCGCCATCAACGAACTGGGCCTCGAACATGTCGGCAGCGAGTTCGGACGCGTCACCGCGAGCATCGGCCTGGCGAGCTGGAAACCCGATCAGGACGTCGAACCCGACGCGATCATCAAGGCTGCCGACGAAGCGCTTTATTACGCAAAAGCGACGGGACGCAACAAGGTCACGCAATTCGAACCGACTGCCTGAGCGAGCGGCCGCCGACAAGTGCTGCAGCGGCCCGCGCGTGTCCGGCCGTTGCGGTCGTCGGTGGCCGACGATCGTGCGACGGCCGCTGCGCCGTCCTCGACGAAACCCGTCATCGTCACCGGCCTTCCCGCTCGCGAGCGGCCGCCGATACGGCGGCGCACGCGTCGCGCATCCCGCGCGTTCAGCGGTGCACGAGCTTCTCTATCGCCGCGACGAGATGCGCCGTATCGATCGGCTTGGTCAGATAGGCGTCGAAGCCGGCCTCGGTCGCCATCCGCATGTCCTCTTCCCGCGCGTGGCCCGTGAGCGCGATCATCGGAATATCGACACCGTCCCGGCGCAGCGTTCTTGCGAAGTCGATTCCGCTCTCTTCAGGCATCGTGAGATCGCACAGGATCAGGTCGGGCACGCCGCCGCGGAGCGCGAGGCGCGCCTCCTCGGCCGAGCTTGCCGTGCGGACCACGGCGCGCTTCAGGCGCAAGATCGTTGCGAGCGCATCGCGCGCATCGGCATCGTCCTCGACCAGCAGTACGTCACTGCCCTCGATCGACGTGTCGCTCGGCGCAGCGTCGCGCAAGATTCGTTCCCGAGGTCGCGCTTGCGCAAGTCGCGGCAACGTCACGGTAAACGTTGCGCCTCTGCCCAGCCCGTCGCTGCACGCCGTGATCTCGCCTCGGTGCATGACCACGATGCTGCGGGCGATGGAAAGACCGAGCCCAAGGCCGCCTGCTTGCGCATGCAATGGATTGCGTATCTGCAGGAACGGTTCGAATATCTGTTCGAGACGATCGGCTGGTATGCCGGCGCCCGTATCAGCGATACGGACCTGGACCGTATCCGGACCGACGACGAGCGACGGCACGATTTCTCCTCCGCTCGGCGTATGCTTCAGCGCGTTGTCGAGCAGATTGCGAAAGACCTGCTCGAGCCTCGCTGCGTCGCCCGACACGAGGCCGTCGTCCGCACCCGGCTCGACAATCCGCACGCCTTTCGTTTCGGCAATAGGCGCGACGTCCTGTAAGGCGGCGTTCAGGCATTCGGCGATCGACACGGGCGCCGACTCGATCGCGAACTTGCCCTGCCCCAGGCGGCTCGCGTCCAGCAGGTCGTCGACCAACCGCGTCAGCGCGAGGATATTTCGGCGGATGACGGCGACACCCTCTCGCACGACCGCCGCGTCGTCGGCTGCGTCGCCGAGCATGTCGGCCCAGCCGAGAATGGCCGTCGACGGCGCTCTGAGCTCATGGGACACCGCGGCAATGAAGGCGTCCTTCGACTCGCTTGCGCTTTGTGCGGCGAATCGCTGGATACGTTCGCTCTCGATCAGCGCGTCGCGCTCGCGCTCCAGCCGCTTTTGCGCCGAAATGTCGATCGTAATACCGTCGAGCCGGACCGGACGCCCATCGGTGCCGACATGTGCACTTCCCTTGGCCCTGAGCCAGCGGACGTCGCCACGCGCGGAGACCGTTCGATACTCGACGTCGAACAAGCCGCCGTGTGTCACGGCGGCGTCGACGGCGGCGCGCACGCTTGCGCGATCGTCCGCGTGCAGGATCCGGTAGAAGGTGTCGATATTGATTTCGTCGTCCGGCGTATCGGGGTCCAGCCAGAAGTGCGCCTTGCAGCGCGCATTCCAGAACAGCCGGTCGAGCGGCAACGGGCAATGGAAGGTGCCGAGTTCGGCGGCGTCGACGGCGCGCTCGAGTCTGTCGCGCGCTTGCTCGGCGGATTCCACCGGATGCGGCAATAGGTAGGTCGTCATCTGTTCTCGCTCTCAGGTCCGCATGCGTGCTCGATCGATTTGCCCGATGGTGGGACTTGGCCGTCGTCCCGGGCGCGAGCGTCGGCCGTACGCTCGCCGATTCGAAACTGTCAGGGCGTCACGGTCCGCTTCTTCGCTTACAGAAATGCAACTGCAGGCCCAGGGCCTGCAGCGAATCGGTAGTGTGCCGCGTAAGTCGTCCATGTGCCAGCCCCCGGCACATGCGATAACGCCTCGCACGGCCGCACGCTCGGGCGTCGTATGGATTGCCGGTTCGCTCGTGCGTGCTTCTTCTTCGATGCTTATACGGGCTGGTGCAAAGCGGCCCTATGTCGTGGACACGTCGGCCCATCCACGACGATCGCACGACACCCGTCCATTAAAACAAGGTAATTCCTACCCAGACCGGACCGGAGTTATGCTGGTCCGACGATGAAACGCTGTCCTGAATGCGCGACGAGCAGGCCCTATGAATTGTCCGATGGACGGTACAAGTGCCGTAGCTGTGGCAAGAAATTCAGTTGGACGTCGGTCTGGGATTCGGTGCGCCTGAGCAGTCGGCAGAAGACGCGCTTGCTGGAGTTGTTCGTGCTGGGCGTGCCGGTTTATCGGCAGCGGTTTGATACCTCGATCAGCGCCAAATCACGCGAGCGCTTCTATCGTTTGATTCGTGCATGCATGGCTCAGCAAGAGCAACTGCGCGAGCCGTTTGGCGGGGCGCTGGAATGCGACGAAACCACGTTTGGCGGGGCTCGCCACGGCAAACGTGGTTGGGGTGCAGCGGGTAAAGTCGTCGTCTTCGGCATCGTCAAACGCAATGGCGAAGTCAAAGCCGCCCCGATCGCAACGCATGACCAGGTAGCGATCATGGAGCAGATCCAGGCACATACGCGAGAAGGCTCGCTGTACTACACCGATGCATGGCAGGCGTACGCCACCCTTAGGCTACGCGGCGACCATGTGATCGTGCGCAAAGAGAAAGGCAAACCGGTCGGGCGCGATCACATCAACGGTATCGAAGGCTTCTGGAGCTACGCCAAGAATTGGCTCTATCCGTACCGCGGCGTGCCCCAAAAATTCTTTCATCTTTACCTGGCTGAAGTTTGCTACCGTTTCAACCATCGGGACGACGACCTCAGACCCTTGCTGTGCAAGCTTCTGAAGGCAACTCCCACCCTTGAAATCAAATCCATTTTGGTCCGGTCTGGGTAGGAATTACCTAAAACAAAGAAGCGAACTGCAGAGCGGCGGCCTCTTCCAGGTCGAAGACGCGCGGCTTCTACCATCTGCGCACCGTGCCCGTATACCGCGGCGGCATGCAACTGCAGCCGGACGGCCGTTGATGTGCGTACAGGGCGGCGATACACTGCGACCCACGCTAATACAACAAGCAGGAGCTGGCCGTGGGGTCGATTTTGTCGGAGCAGTTGAAGCTCGTCGTGCTGGGAGGATCGGCTGGCAGCCTCGACCCGTTGCGCGCGATCGTCGCCGCGCTGCCGAGCGATCCCGGCTTCGCCGTGCTCGTCATCACGCACCTGGATCCGAAGGAGGAAAGCCGGCTGCCCGACATCCTGCAGGCGGATGCGCGCATGCCGGTCGAAAAGCTCGTCCATCTGCGCAAGATCGAACACGACCGCATCTATGTGCTGCCTGAAAACGCGGGCGTGATTGCACTGGACGGCCATTTCCGGTTGACGCGCAGACAGGCCGGCCTCAACTTGCCGATCGACGGGTGCCTGGCGTCGCTCGCGCAGGATCCGGACGTCAACGGCGCGGCAGTGATCCTGTCGGGCACAGGGCAGGACGGTGCAGGCGGGCTGGTGGACCTGAAGGCTTCCGGCGGCTTCGTCATCGCACAGCAGCCGCAGACGGCCATTCATCAGGGTATGCCGACCGCGGCGATCGACACGGGTCTGGTCGACGAAGTGCTGCCGCTCGCGGACATCGCCCCGTGCCTGGTGCGGCGCTTCGGCGATCCTGCCCGCAGCGCCGAAGCAGCCGATGCGCAGACGGCCGACGACGACGCGCTCGGCACGGCCATCTCGATTGTTCAGCAGAAAACCGGCATCAACCTCGCCTACGTCAAGGATGTCAATCTACGCCGCCGATTCCTGCGCCGCGTGCTGCTGCAAAAGGATCGGGACGTGGATGCGTACCTGCAGCTGCTGCGCAGCGATGCGCGCGAAGCCGAGGCGCTGCGCGACGACATCCTGATCGGCGTGACGGCCTTCTTTCGCGACGCCGAGTTCGTCAACGTGCTGCGCCAGTCCGTCATTCCGGCGCTGCTGGAACTGAAGCACGACCCGATCCGCGTCTGGGTGCCCGCCTGCTCGACAGGCGAGGAGGTCTACACCATCGCGACGCTGCTGAAGGAGGCACTCGATCGCGACGCGCTGCATCGCCGCGTGCAGATCTTCGGCACCGACATCAACGAGGCATCGATCGAAATTGCGCGGGCCGGCCGCTACAGCCTGGCGTCGGTCGACGACGTGCCGGAGGCGTTTCGCGAAAGAACGTTCGCCGCCACGTCGGGCGGCTATGTGGTGCGCAAGGCGATTCGCGAAATGTGCGTGTTCGCGCGGCACAACGTGCTGACCCACGCGCCCTTCTCGGGCATGGACCTGATCAGCTGCCGCAACCTGCTGATCTACCTGCGCAAGGAGGCACAACAGCACGTGCTCGAGGTGTTGCACTACGCATGCCGGCCCGACGGATTTCTGCTGCTCGGCCGCGCCGAGGCCGTATCGGGCGCCGACGGATTCGAGCACGCCGGCGCGCCGCACCTGTACCGCAAGGTGCCGGCGGCCAAGCGGCAGCAAGGCGCGTTCCCGATCGACGCACTGCGTCCATGGGCGAGCCAGGGCACCGCGCCGCCGGCACGCCGCGCGCAGCAGGCCGATCCCGTTCTCGAGGCGGCCAATCGCACCGCGCTCGAGCGCTATGCGCCGCCGGGTTTCGTCGTCGACGACAAAGGCGACGTCGTGCACTTTCGCGGCGACGTGTCGGGCTTCGTTGCGCCGGCGAGCGGCGAGGCGTCGCTGGCTCTGCCGCGCCTGCTGCAGCCCGAGCTCAATGTCACGGTGCGCACCGCGCTGATCGAGGCCAAGCGGACAGGCCAACCGGTGCGGCGCGAGCGCGTCGCGCTCGGCGACACGCATTTCGCGCTGGAAGTCCTGCCGCTCGCCGCCGAGGACCTGGTGCCGCACTATCTGGTCACGCTCGAACGATTGCCCGACGACGCGCCCGCGCCGCAGAACCCGAATACGGGCTCGCCGCACAGCCGCGTTCAGGCACTCGAACGCACGGTCACGACGCTGTCCGACGAACTCGAGGCCACGCAAGCGCAGCTCAAGTCCGTCGTCGCCGAATTCGAATCGGCCAACGAGGAGCTGCGCACGGCCAACGAGGAGATGCTCAGCACCAACGAGGAGCTGCAAAGCGCGAACGAGGAACTGCTGCTGGCCAAGCAGGAACTGGAATCGGCCAACCAGGAGCTTGCGTCGCTGAACGACGAGCTGAAATCGCGCAACGAGCAACTCGACCGCGTCAACGACGATCTGAGCAATCTGGTCGAAGGCATCCCGCTACCGGTCGTCGTGCTGGATCGGCAGCTGCGCCTGCGGCACTTTTCGCCGCAGGCGCAAGCGCTGTTCGGGTTGCCGGACGACAGCGTCGGACAACCGCTCGCGCAGCTGAACAGCCTGTTCTCGGCGGTCGACCTCGAACGCGTCGTGCAGTCGGCCGTGCAGGGACTGGCGGATGTCGAGCACGAGTATCAGGACAGCGAAGGCCGATGGTGGCTCGTCAACGTGCGTGCCTATCGCACGGCCGACGACCGCATCGACGGCGCCGTACTCGCCTTCCAGGACATCCATCAGCTCAAAAGCGCCCTCGGTACCGCACAGTCCGCGCAACTCGATGCGGAACGCGCCAATACCGCGAAGGACAACTTCCTCGCGCTCGTATCGCACGAACTGCGCGCGCCGCTGAACGTGATCTCGAGCTGGGCGGCCGTGCTCATGACGGCAAGCGAGCGCGGCATGCCGACCGACGAGCAAATGAGTCAGCGCGCGGTCACGACCATTCTGCGGCATTGTCAGCTGCAGGCCGAACTGATCGACGATTTGCTGGACGTCTCGCGCATCTCGTCGGGACGGTTCTCGCTCGATTCGAAGCCGGTCGACTTTGCTGCGGCCGTACGCACCGTGGTGGAGAGCCATCGCCCGGTGGCGGCCAAGAAGGAGATCATGCTCGCGACGTCGGGATTGCAAAGCCAGGCGGTCGTCAGCGGCGACGCGCGCCGTCTGCAGCAGGTCGCCTCGAATCTGATCGGCAATGCGTTGAAGTTCACGCCGCAGGGCGGCCGTGTCGAAGTCGCATTGACGCGTCTCGGTGCGCTGATCGAGCTCTCGGTCGCCGACAACGGCATCGGCGTCAAGCCGGAATTGCTGCCGCGGCTGTTCGACCGTTTCATGCAGTCCGACACCAGTCGCACGCGCCAGTATGGCGGCCTCGGCCTGGGCCTGTCGATCGTCAAGCATCTGGTGACGGCGCACGGCGGCACGGTGACCGCCAGCAGCGAGGGTGAAGGTCGCGGCACCAGGCTGACGGTTCGCATACCGTTGCTGCAGACGGCCGCGACGGAACAGGGAACCGTCGCCACCGCGCCGGCGGAATCGGCACGGCTCGACGGCCTGTCGGTGCTGCTCGTCGACGACGACGTGCCGGCCCAGGAGCCGTTGGCGCACTTGCTGCGCGGGCTCGGCGCGCAAGTGCAGATCGCTTCCGGTGCGAAAGAAGCGCTCGCCTGTCTCGCTGCCGGCTCTTTCGATATTCTCGTCAGCGATCTCGCCATGCCCGGCGCCGACGGCCATGCGCTGCTGCGCGACGTGCGCAGTCGCGAAGGCGGCCGACGGCGCATCTACGCGCTGGCCCTGACGGGCCTCGCGTCGATACACGATCGGGACGCCGCGATTGCCGCCGGCTTCGACGACCATTTGCCGAAGCCGGTGGATGTGAAGGTGCTGCTGGAGAAGCTGTCTCTGGGGCGGGGCAGATAGCTCGAGCGGCGGCGCGCACCTATGCGGTCGTATTCCGCTAGCCGAACCGGTAAAGTTTGGTCGGATTGGTCGCGAATATCAGCCGCTGCCAGTCCGGGTGTCCGATCCAGCCGGCGATCACGTCCAGCATGCTCGCGTCATCCGGCTTGTCCGTCTTCTGCGTCGGGTGCGGCCAGTCGGTGCCCCAGAGCATGCGCTCCGGCGCCATGTCGATGAGTGTCTTCGCGACCGGTGCGACGTCCTCATAAGCCGGCGCCCCCGTCTTGCTGTCGACGTAAGGCCCCGACAACGTGACCCACGTATTGCCTTTTTCAACGAGCCGCTGCACGGTACGAAACGCGGCAGACGACAGCCCGCCCGGCTGCGGCACATGCGCGATATGGTCGATGACGAGCGGACACGGCAGCGCCGCAAGATGCCGCTCCAGTCCCGGCAGCCGCGCCCCCTGCACCACCAGCTCGATATGCCATCCCAGGTCGGCGATACGGGCGGCGAGCGGCGCCAGCATGTCGAGCGTCGTCGCGCCCGGATAGCTCAGGTTGAACCGGATCGCGCGGATACCGCCGCGATCGAGCGCCCGAAGTTCGTCGTCGCTCACGGTACTGTCGACGACAGCGACACCGCGCGCGTCGTCGCCGAACTGCGCGATCGCCGCCAATGTGCAACGATTGTCGGTCCCGTACGTCGATGGCGTCACGACCACGTTGCGCTTCACACCGAGACGCGCCTGCAGGCTCCGGTATTGCGCGACGGTCGCATTCGGCGGTCGCAGCGTCGTGCCCGGCGCGATAGGAAACCGATCGTCGTAGATGTGCATATGGCAGTCGATCGCCCCTTCCTGTTT